>JALGTY010000209.1 GCA_029821145.1 Candidatus Zipacnadia bacterium | reverse complement strand
CCTATGGCGCTCGCCATCGCGCTATCCGTAAGTCAGCTTCATCTGGCAGGCCTTCAGGCAAGGCTCCAGGATGCAGGTGAAGTGCTTCTGAACAGGGTCTTTCTGCTGATACGCAGAGCTTAGCACCTCGGACGTAATCTCGCCTTCAGGCGGCATTACATTCGTGGTCTGTCCACCCCAGCGCGGGCCCTCGTCGCCGACTAAGGCATACCGCTTGGCCCACTCGCAGCGCAGCCGATCCCAAACGGCCATTTCGGCGCAGTAGCCGTCGCTGCAGACCTCAATCGTCTCGTCCGCTAGTGCCCGCACCGGGCACTCAAAGAGGCACGGCCGGTCGCAGAAGGTGCAGGGGCTTTCCATAAGCAGTGGCGCGTCGGCGGGAAGCTCAGCATCCGTCACAACGGTGATAAAGCGCTGTGCGATGCCGAACTCGGGCGTGATGACCGCGCCGTGAAGACCAATATGGCCCAGGCCTGCGGCGACGGCAGCAAAACGGTTGGCGAGTGCATCGGGCTGCGGCCCGCGTGGGTTGGCGACCAGCGTCCCACTGTCACACAGGTCCTGGCTCACCACGGCATTGTACCCGAGACGTTGCAGCACTCTTGCCAGTGAGACGCCCATGTATCGCAGCCAGCGATTGGTCTGATACACCGCGTAGCTGTAAGGCCCGACGGCCTGTGCAGGTGGCTCAGCAGCGCGCAGGATATTGTTGAAGGGGAAGTGGTAGCCGATCACGATAACGGAATTCGCGTCAGGCAGGAGCTCCTCGACCTCGCGTATGTGGCGCTGCTCATCGCGCTCCACCGCAGGGATCACCGGCCCGTGATAGCCGGCAGTGTCGCGCAGCGACCACTTCATCTCGGTCTCGTCAATCTCTTGGCGATAACTCCGCGCCAGTTCCGAGACGACCTGCGGATTGGCCACGCCGAATAAGTCGCCACCCCAGGCCGTCACGTGCCCTTCCAACAGGGAGCGCAGTTCATCCGCATACAAGTCTTCTCTCGTCGCCGCGACCGGGTATGTGCGCATGCCCGGCTGTAGAGGCGCACTGGTAAGAATGCAGCCGAATGTCACACGAGACCCGAATTCTTGCGTGACGGGCCCTGCAAAATCATTGAATTCACTGATGAGGCCCGAGGCGCCTGCGACCTTATCAGTCGGCAGATGGAGCCCGGGCAGTGCTGAATAGCCCAATCTCTCCAGATACTGGCACAGCTCCAACTGTGCAAATCCGGACCACTCAGCGAAAGTCGCACCGACCAGCGCAAGCGGCTTGGGATTATCATCAGTAGTGGCGGGATCCTGCAGCGTGTCGGCATACTGGAACCCGAAGGCGATCAGCGTCTGAGCGTCGGGCAGCTCGGCGCGGAGGTCTAAGCCGCGCTGCAGGCACACTGCGCGGTCAACGATGGCGACCATATCGGCTTCGCGGTCCAGCAGCCGGGAAATGACATTAAGCGTCGCCGGCCGATCAATGGCTTTCGGCTCGGTGTCCTGAAGCTGCTGGCGGATCGGCCGCTCGTCCATGAACCGCCTGCGCCGGCGATAGGTCGTGGAATAGTCGGGGTCCTCCAGGCGCAGGTGCGGCGGCAGACAGTATCTGAGGCACGAACCCATAGCCCCGCCACGTCGGCCCATCGTCTCCAAACTGTCGAGGATGACTTGCTCATCAACTACGTCCGGCAGTTCACCATCCAGGTCGAGGCCAAAATGCTCCGCCCACGCGCAGCGCCATTTGTTCTTGTGGCAATATGAGAATTCCTTCCCGCCGATATTGATTACATTGTCTGCGGATGCTTCCTTGTTGAAAACGTCCATGGGACAATGACGCACGCACTCTCCGCACATGTCGCACAAGGGCGGCCCATCGTAAAGCGGGTCCGGAACCAGCGGGGCGTCTGTAACCAGGCAGCAGAAACGCTGGCGGGGACCGAACTCCGGCGTCAGCAGTAGTCCGTTATAGCCGATTTCGCCCAGGCCGGCGGCTGCGGCCGCGTGAATATTCGAAAGGTCGGGCGTGAAACTGCCCTCGATGTTCTTATAGGGCCGGAAACGCCATACATTGGTGGCCGGAATTGCGATAACGTTGTAACCGACGTCCTCCAGCCGACGCGCCAACTGGAACGAGATACATTCGAGCTTGGTGTTGACAGCGCCCTGGATGCCGTACGGCCCCATCTTCTGGGGGTGCTCGTTGCCGCCAATCTCGATGGCCGCGTCAGGGTGATGTATCGCGATGACCACTACACACGTCGCGCCGGGAAGATGGCCTTTCGGCGACATCTCAATCGGCGCCTCGGCATAACGCTCCGATGGTGCAATGCCTACCAGGTCGGCACCCAGATTGATCGCCAGCGTCCTTATCTCATCGGTCAGTAAGTCGTCGTACATGCTCCGTAAACCTTCCCAGGCCCCGGCCCTCCAGGGCTGATGTCATATAGCCTGTCGTAACGGCATGATATTCCGCTTGGTGAGTTTCCTTACCTCCCGCCATCTTTGCAGGTTGCTTGTGGCCTCGTTGCGAAATATGGAATTCGTCAGAGGGCGGGAGCAGATCAATAATATGTGAAAGGGAAAACTACAATATGCTGCCGAAAGAGCGCGTAGCAGCAGTCTTCGAGCACCAGCCAACGGACAAGATTCCAATATACCACGCGAGCTTGAGTTCTGATGTTGCTTCGTACGTCCTGGGCCGGGAGGGGTACACCGGCGGGGGGATTCAGCAGTACCGGGAGGCGGTGGCCCTCTGGAAGGGCGGAGATGCGCAGGCCGAGTTCGTGGAACGCAGCTTTACCGATGCCTGCGAAGTGGGCGAGAAGCTGAATCTGGATATGGTGCGGACTATCCACTGGCGCAAGCCGCAGAAGCCCACGCGCCGGATTGACCAGAACACGTTCATGTATGGTGACCCGGATAAAGATGAGCACTGGGAGGTGTGGCGCTTCGACCCGCCGACGGAGACATACGGGAAGGTTGATGCGAAACCGGAGCCTGAGCCGACGCCACAGCAGATGGCCGAGAGTGCCGAGCGCGCTGCTCAAGCCGCAGAAGAGTACGAGCCGACACCGGATGACCTATCGCCCGATGTGCATCGCTCAATCGCGCGCTTCGGGGATACTCACGCCATGTACGGAACGGGAGTCGGTAGTGTAGGTATATGCATACCCAGGGAGCGGGTGTGGCTGGAGGCGACCGTGCTATATCCGGACATCGTTGGCAGATACCTCGACGCTGCAGCCATCCGTGGGCCGAAGAACGCCAAACTGGCGGCCCAAATGGGTATCCCTTACTGTTTCGGCGGCGGCGATTTTGCCGGCACCACGGGGCCGATGTACTCGCCGAAGGTGTTTCATGAACTGATGCTACCTCGGCTGAAGATCATAACCGAGGGCTGCGAGCAAGCCGGCACATACCATCTGTTTGCCAGTGACGGCGACCTGTGGCCGATTGCGGACGATCTTTTTGGCGAGGCCCGCACGCACGGGTTCTACGAAGTGGACCGCATGTTCATGGACATGCGGGAACTTCGGGACAGATTCCCGCATTTGAGGATGTTGGGCGGCATCAGAAGCGAGGTCCTGCACATCGGGACGGTGGAGGAAGTCGTCGAAGAAACACGCACTGCTGTTGAGACGGCACATGAGATAGGCGGCTGTATAATCGGCTGCAGCAATCAGATCGTCGCCGGCACCCCGGCAGAGAACTTCTGGGCGATGATGGAGACGCTCGAAGAGTACAGATAGGCAGGCGCCGCCGGGAGTTGGCCGGGCGTCCGATAAAGGTGTCTGGCCTTTCCTGGGCGTGGGAAATTTGCAGAAGAACGTTGCTGACAAGGAGTCTCCGTCCTGGCTGGCGAATATGGCAGGCAAAGCGATCTTATTTCACAGAGAGAGGGAACAGCATGGCAAACGGTATGAAGCTGGTGGCTCCGGCTGTGACCCCGCCGCTCGATGACGGGTTTCGGCCGGCAGTATTGGCTAATCGGGCATTTCTCGAAGATGTTGATAAGTCGGGCCAGGGCGTCCCCTTAGGCATCGCCCTGGAGCGCAATGATGCGGCAGTGACCGTGTATGAGACCAATGTATTCGCTCCAGACGCTCCCGGGGCAGAAGCGAATCCCGAGTATGTTGAGCGACTGGTAAAATTCCTGCTGTGGCAGCGCGGTGGATGGAAGATCACCATCGGTGGTGATGCGCAGATCGCCGAGCATATCAAGCAGGCCTATGCCGCCGACGGTGTCCGGGCCTTTGATGCTGACCTGATGTTGGACGTGTATGAGCAGCCCTTCACGGTAGAAAGCGTTGCATACGAGGAGCTGCCGAGCGCCTCTGAGGGTACGGTGGCCCTGGGAGGGCACCTTGAAGGCTGCCGCATCGGGTTTGACCTCGGTGCCAGCGACCGCAAGACCAGCGCGGTGCTTGACGGTGAGGCAGTCTTCTCTGAGGAGGTCGTGTGGGACCCGAAGAATCAGGCCGACCCGCAGTATCACTATGACGGTGTGATGGACTGCATCCAGCGCGCCGCGGAGCATCTGCCACACATTGATGCTATCGGCGGCAGCGCAGCCGGCATCTACATCAACAATCGCGCCCTGGTCGCCTCGCTGTTTCGAGCGATCCCCAAGGATCAATTCGATGCGAGAATCAAGGACATGTTCACCAATATCGGCAAGGAACTTGAGGTGCCGCTGGTGGTGGTCAATGACGGCGAGGTAACCGCGCTGGCCGGCGCCATGGAGCTTGATGACACCGGAGTGCTGGGTATTGCCATGGGCTCCAGCGAAGCCGGCGGCTATGTGACCCTCGACGGCAATATCACCGGCTGGCTGAATGAGCTGGCCTTCTGCCCGATTGACTACAACCCAGATGGCCCGGTAGATGAATGGTCAGGAGATTACGGCGTCGGCTCCCAGTACTTCTCGCAGCAGTGCGTGGCGCGGCTGGTGCCGGTGGCCGGCATTGACCTGGATCCCGAAATGGGCCAGCCCGAGCAGTTGGAGGCCGTGCAGGAGCTCATGGCGAAAGGCGACGAGCGGGCGCGGCAGATCATGGAGACCATCGGCTGTTATCTCGGCTATGCGGTCGCACACTACGCCGATTTCTACGATTTGAAGCACGTGCTGGTGCTGGGGCGAGTAACATCGGGCGATGCCGGACATATCATCATCGAACGCGCACAAGGGGTCCTGGCCGAAGAGTTCCCCGAACTGGGAGAGCAGGTGAGCTTGCAGACGCCTGACGAGGCCAGCCGCCGCGTTGGTCAAGCAATAGCGGCTGCGAGCCTGCCAGAAATATGAAGCAGCGCCGCAGTTTTGCGGAGACTGCTTGAAAGGAAGCGACAAGATGGATTTCACTCAGGAAGGTGGAGAGCTCTTTGTTCCTGATGGTACTGCAGAGGCGGAGGCCCTGGCGCGGACAACACACATGGGCATCGGCGCTCATCAGGACGACCTCGAGATCATGGCCTATGACGGCATCCTGAAGTGCTTCGGACAGCCCCAGCACTGGTTCTGCGGCATCATCGTGACCAATGGCGGCGGCAGCCCCCGTGATGCCCTGTATGCGGACTACAGCGACGACGAGATGCAGGTAGTGCGCCGCAAGGAGCAGAAGAAGGCCGCCTATACGGGCGAGTACTGCGCGCAGGCGCTGCTCGATTTCGCCAGCAGCCAAGTCAAAGAGACCGACAAGGAGGCCGTCAGAGGGGATCTGAAGGCGATTATCACAGCGGCCAGGCCCCAGGTGATCTACACCCACAACTTCGCCGATAAGCATGATACACACGTGGCCGTGGCGCTGCGTGTGGTCGAGGTGCTCAGGGAACTTCCGGCCGATGCGCGGCCCGACAAGCTCTACGGCTGCGAGGTCTGGCGCGATCTGGACTGGATGGAGGATGATGACAAG
>JALGTY010000208.1 GCA_029821145.1 Candidatus Zipacnadia bacterium | reverse complement strand
TGCGTCGAAAAACTGCCAAAGATGCAGGCGTTCTATGAGGCCTATGGCAACAAGGGTGTGGAGATCTGGGCGCTGGCGGAAGACCCCGACGTGGAAATGGTCAAGGGCTGGCTCCAGCAGCAGGACCTGACGATACCGATTGCCATGGTGGGTGAGGAAGAGAATGAGAAGTTCTTCCCCGGCAAGAAGATATTGCCGATTCCGCAGACGATCATCGTGGATGGCGAGGGCCGTATCGCCGAAAGGATGGGCCTGGATATGACCCTCGAGGAGCTGGAAGAGAGCATAAAGAAGCTGTTGGGCGAGGCTGAATAGTCCCAGCGGAGTATCCCCCGGGAGGCCGCGAGTACGGACACCGAAGCCAATCCAGATTCCAGTCGTTGGCTTAATCGTAATGTCATTGCCCTGAGTGTCGTCAGTTTTCTGACTGACGTGCACAGCGAAGCTATCCTCGCACTGCTGCCCCAATTCATGGCCAATGTCCTGGGTCTGCGCAAGGGTTTCATCGGCGTTATCGAGGGCCTCGCAGATGCAACTGCGAGTCTGCTTAAGATTCTGTCCGGGTGGTTTTCCGACCGTATTGGCATGCGCAAGCCAGTAGTGCTGGCCGGCTATGTGCTCTCGACCATGGCCAAGCCGTTCCTGGCGCTGGCCCAGGTGGGTTGGCATGTGCTGGCGGTGCGTATCACCGACCGAACCGGCAAGGGCATACGCACTTCGGTGCGGGATGCGCTGATAGCCGATTCGACAGTGCCTGAGAGTCGCGGGCGCGCCTTTGGCTTCCACCGGGCTATGGACACAGCGGGAGCGATAGTCGGCACGCTCCTGGCGATCTTCCTCCTGCAATACTTCGCCGGCGAGTATCGGTCGGTGTTCTTGGTCGTCACAGCGGCTGGCGTTTTGGCAGCCTTCAGCATCGCTTTCGGCGTCACTGATAAAGCCACGCGCTCGCAGCAGCCATCTGAGGCGGCCGGCGAGCTACCTGGCTCCTTTCCGTTGTTCCTGATTGCCCACACGCTGTTTTCGGCGGGCAATTTCTCCTACGCGTTCTTCTTGCTGCGCGCGCAGGATGTGGGTGTTGCCCCGGTCCTGGTACCGGCACTTTACCTGCTGCACAATGTCGTTTATGCCGCAACGGCCTATCCGGCGGGAGCCTTGCTCGACAGGCTTGGCCCCAGAAAGATGATGGTGATCGCCTACTTGACCCACGCCGGTGCCTGCCTCGGCTTTGCCTGCTGGGAGGCGGCGATGCTGATGCCACTTTGGTTCGTCATCTATGGGATACAAATGGGGGCGACTGTAGGCGGGACGCGTAGCATTGCGGCGGGCCTGGCCTCTACCAGTAGGCGCGGTCTGGGCATGGGCGTATTTCACGCCTGCGAGGGTGCGGGGCTGCTGATCGCCAGTGTGGTCGGCGGGGGATTGTGGGACAGGCTGGGCTTTGGCGGCGCCCCGTTCTACTACGGCGCAGCGATGGCGTTGATAGCCACGTTCGTGGTCTCGCTCGCGTTCAAGAATCCGTCTTCTGCCAGCCAATAGAGCCGTGCCCTAGGCGTCTGGCGGAGTGGCCGGGTCGGTGTCGTCGTTCTCCGGAGCTCCGCCTCCAAGGACGATCTCGTTGAAAGCGGCCGCAAAGTGGGCCCCAAAAAGCAGCATCTGCGCGCCCAGAAACGCCCACATGGAAAATACCACGACACCCGCCAGGCCTCCGTACATCGCATTGTTGTACGTCGGGAGCCTGAGGAAATAGGTGAATATGCCCGAGGCGGCCTGCCAGAGTATGGCGGCGCACAGCGCACCGGCCAGCGCGGCGCGCTTGGGTACCCGCTGCACCGGCATGTACTTGTAAAGCAGGCTGAACGCCAACAGCGACAGCAGGAAGCCCAGCACCACCATGATGTTCGGCTGAGCCTGCATCACTTTGTCGGCGTCAACTTCCGGAAACCTCAGCGCTGCCTCTTGCAGCAACCCGTGCAGCCGCGCAAAGAAAGCATTGGCAAGCACAAACAATGTCAGCAGAGCTCCGGCGACAGCCATCATCGCCAGAGACATCAGCTTGCGGCCGACAATGCCTCGCAGAATCTTGCCCGGCCAGATTTCGGTCAGACTACGTTCGACCGTCTCAAACAGGCGCAGGCCCGCCCATATCAGCACCAGCGCACTCAGCGGCCCGCTGATGAACAGGTCGGGGCCCTCCAGCAGGCCCTTCACCTGCGCCATTACCTGCTCGACGGCGGTGGTGTCGAATTGGTTGAGAGCAGACTCCACCCACGCGTAGGTGCCCTTGCCGAAGATCCACTCCAAGACCGCCGACAGCAGTATCCCCAGCGGCCCCAGGCAGATGACCGAGTAGAAGGCAATTGCCGCAGCCATCAGCGGCGAGCCGCTCTTGCCGTGTCGCCGAAAGGCCGTCACAACCGCCCGCAATACCAGGACGATATTGCGCCAGATCCCACGGCGCGGGCGTGAATTGTCACTATTGTTGGTCATAACTAGTCAACAAACTGCGAGCAGAATTATTGACGAAAGCAGGCCGGCTGTTGCACCGGCCTCAGCCGAATTAGAATATATCAATCAGGCCCCGGATTACAAGGTTGCTCAGCTTGTCGCTTGCAGACGAGATGCCTGGCCCATCCCAAAAGCCACAATGTGAGTAGTTACCTGCTATTCTAACCGAACCGGTTACTTTATTTCGATCGTCTTGATTGTCACCGGCTCCAGCGGCTTGTCCCTGGCGCCGGTGGGTACTGCGGCTATCTTCCGCACCACGTCCATGCCCTCTGTGACCTCACCGAAGGCAGTGTGCTTGCCATCCAGGCCGGGCTGGGGCTTTTCCGTGACGATGAAGAACTGGCTGCCGTTGGTGTCGGGGCCGGCGTTTGCCATAGCCAAAGTGCCCGCGACGATCTTGTGGTCGTTGATCTCGTCTTCAAAGCTGTAGCCAGGGTCGCCGGTACCGTCGCCTTTAGGGCAGCCGCCCTGGATCATGAAGTCTTTGATGACCCGGTGGAAAGTCAGCCCGTCGTAGAAGCCTTTCTTGGCCAGAGTGACGAGATTTGCCACAGTTCGAGGGGCGTCGTCCTTGTAAAGTTTGAGTTCAATATCACCCATGGACGTGTGGATGATAGCCGCGTCCGCCGTTTCGTCACCTATGGGATCGCCACTCGCTTCGGCCAGCGACTCGCTGTCAACCGCCCCGTCAAACTGCATTTCGCTATCGCCAGCGCCACCTCCAATGTCCGCAGCCACCGGCGGCTCGGGCTCCGGCGCAGGTTGCGGCTTCTTTTCGAAGCTCGACTGCAAGACGGCGTAAACTACTATGCAAACGAATATCAGCGCATAAACCCACAGGTTATGCTGCAGCCAGAAGCTCTTGAAAGTGCCTGGCGGCTGGGTAGTCTCTTCGTTTGTCTTTTTCTCATCATCTGCCATTTCTGCTCACTCCTTTGCAGTGGCTGGTGCAACAAGCCCAACGACCTCGGGCTGGAAGCTGAGAATGTTGTTGCATTCTCACCTGCCCTTCGACAGGCTCAGGGCAGGCCGAGCTACGCGTTGGTGAATGATGCGGGTTGGGCACGGAACAGGAATATAGTTCTCAATACGCGCCGATTTTCCTGCAAGCGAGCCCTGATACGTTCGTGCACAGGTCGGCGAAGCCTGCGGGCTCAACCGGCGTCTTGCGAGCGACTGGCGAGAATGTTAGACTGTGCCGGCACGATACGAGCATTGTCTCAGGAGGAAGTTGCATGCCCATTACCTGCGACTGGCACATCCATTCCCACCACTCACCCGAGTGCAAAGCGCATCCGGATAACGCCATGGCGAAGCTGCTTGCCGCAATCGAGGCTTGCGGCATCACCCACTACGGCATCACCGACCATCTCCACGGGACCATGAACGTGGCCCAACTGGAGGCGTCTCGACGCGAATTTGACAGTTTGCCCGATTCGCCCAGCCGCTACTTTGCCGTGGAGGTGAGCTGCCTGCGGGAATGGGACGTGCAGCAGACGGCGGCGGCAGAACCGGAACAGCGCAGCAGATGGTTCTGGCCCGGAGGTCCCGAAAACCGGCTGACGCTGCCGCTCTTGGACGAGGAATTGATTGAGCGGCTTGGCATCAGCTACGTCATCGGCGGCGCGCACTGCCCTCTGGGTGTGCCCGAGCCGTACGATGACGAGGATGCGGTAATCCGCTCCTACCACCGGCAGAACATGTTCATAGCGACCCATCCGCTGGCGGACATCGTGGCGCATCCCTGGTGGTGGGGGCTGGGCTACTTGTCAAAAGACGATCCCCGCTACCACACCTTCGCATGGACCGGCGACTTCAACTGCATTCCGCTGTCAATGCACGACGAGTTCGCTGCGGCGGCTGTGGAGCACGGCACGGCTGTGGAGATCAACGCCAGCGCCAGTCTTGTCAATCCCAACTATCCCGACACCTTCCGCTCTCAGTATCGAGACTACCTGGCCTACCTCAAAGAGCGCGGCGTGCAGTTCTCGTTAGGTTCTGACTCGCATAGTTGGGTTGACGAGGACGACGTTTACACGCCGCACACGCAGTACCTCGAAGAGGACTTGCAGTGGCTGGGCATAGGCACCGACGAGTTGTGGATGCCCGCAGGCGAGCCACATAGCGCAAAACCGGACTGACGCCCTACAGCCCCTTGAGTAGCTCTGCGAAGCGATCTGCTGCATAATCGGCGACCTGCTCGGTCAAAGGCAGGGCAAACTTCGTCAGAATGGTGCTGTGGCCTTCGTGATAGGCGTGTACCCGCAGCCACAAGCCACTTGCTACTGCGGCGCGGTGGAAGGCCAAGGCGTCATCCACGCGGTGGAACTTGAGGCCGGTCATGTGCCCAACTCCGCGGGCCTCAGTCAGCATCCCGGGAAACTGCTCGGCAAGCTCGACCATCTTATCGTGGTAGTATTCCCCGGCCTGGGCGATACGTTGCGCATCCCGCTTGATGAGAGCAATGTTGCCCAGTGCCAGATATGAGGGTAGCGCGGCGTTGCCGTTAGTGCTGACGGCGTCATACTGCGCCAGGATATCGAACTTGCCCCGGTAAACCAGCGCTGCCAGCGGATGAAAGCCTGCCGTCATGCCTTTGCCCAATACCAGCAAATCGGGCTCGATGTCGAAGCGGTGGAAGATGAAGATCTCGGGGAACCAGAAGCAGCTCTGAATCTCGTCAATGGCCATCAGCGCGCCCGTCTCATCACACAGGCGGCGGGCGAGCTGCAGGTACCAGGGCTGCAGGAGGATCGCCTCGCGATTCATCATCACCGGCTCGGCCCAGAAGCCGGCAATCCGCTCGCCATACTGGGCAAAGACCCCCTCCATCTCATCGCTATCGTTGGGCTGCACCATGACGACCTCGACATTGGCAAAATACTGCGGCCACATCCCGCGCAGATACTGAGCGAACACATCGGTGCCGTGATAGTTGCCGTCCAGCGTGACGAACACCGGCGCGCCCTGGCCCGATTTATTCTGCTCGTAATACAGTAGCTGCATCTTCATTCCCGCTGCGCAAGCGACAGTGCCGGTCGCACACCCTGTGAGCACGGTGTTGAGCCGCTCGTCGTCCTGCTGCAGAGCATCCGGGTCGACTCCCGGATTAGCCAATTCTATGAGCTTGGCCGCAAGCTGCTTGACCGGCGCTGAGGGGATATTACTGTGATCGTCCCAGACGATGCCGCGCTGTATGCCATCCAGCAAGAGAGCCGTCAGGTCCGGTTGCTCGTAGCCCCATGTCATCTGGTAATGGCCGGCGGTACAGTCCAGGAAGAGCTGCCGCTGCTCGGTCAGGTAAAACAGGCCCTTGCCGACGAGCAGATCCTCGGGTGCATCCGTGACGCTGCGGCCATAGGATTTCTGGAACCAGCGCTTATCCGGGTACTGCGC
>JALGTY010000207.1 GCA_029821145.1 Candidatus Zipacnadia bacterium | reverse complement strand
ACCCGACGCCGCGCCCGCCGTCGGGACGCTCATGGCCCGCAATCGCCTCGTCGCCGCGCTCAGTAATGCGACGGTCGTGGTTGCTTCCGGTGCCAGGGGCGGCAGCCTGGTCACAGCCGAGCAGAGCCGCAATCAGGGCAAGCCGGTCGCCGCAGTTGACTGGGCCAACATGAATTTGAAACGTCTGGGGAATCAGCAGTTGCTCGCAGAGGGTGCGATGCCACTCCGCAATGACGAGGACCTCATGAAGTTAATCGAGTTGATACGGGAACCTGCTGTGGCCCTACCGCGATTGCCGGAGCAGCAAGCGCCGCCGGCGAAGCATGATGACGACGGGCAGCAGAGCAAGCGCCGCCGGCGAAGCATGATGACGACGGGCAGCAGCTCAGCATGTTCGACTGAGTTAGGTCTTTGTTTTTGACCCTCGATTTCAGGACAAGTAAGTACTCACGTTGTGGCTTGGTCTAAGCCCCTAAGGCTCCTAACCCCCTAGCCCCCTTCCCTGCAGGGAAGGGGGAATCAAAGGGGGATAGGTGAGTAGTTACCAAGACAAATAGCCCCTTCCCAGCGGCTACTTTTGGTCTTGCGGTGCCAATCATCATATTGACATATTGCCTTGACAAGGCGCGATGCGTGCGGTATATATATGCTTGCAGATTGACTTAGAGTACTCTAACTCGCCGTGAGGTACTGCTGTGAGCGAACTCAGCGCCACCCAGGAAGACTATCTGGAAGCGATATTCCGCGTTGAGATGCAGCGTGGAAAGGTGCGGGTCAAAGACATTGCAAACGTTCTCAATGTCAAGATGCCGTCGGTAACATCTGCCCTGCAGGCCCTGCAAGGCCAGGGCGTCATCGAGCACGAGAAGTACGGCAGCGTTCAGTTCACCGCATCGGGGCGTAAGGCCGCGCGCGAAATCTACCGCCGCCATCAGGCGCTGCGGGAATTCCTCGCCGATATTCTCCAGCTTCCTGCACGAACCGCTGAGGAGCAGGCATGCAAGATGGAACATGGGCTAAGCCCCGAGACACTGAGGCGCTTGCTTGCGATGCTTGACTTCATCAAGCGCTGCCCTCGCGGCGGCCACGATTGGCTGGAGCACCTGAAGGGCCGCTGGGAGGGCCAGCCCTGCGCCGGTGATTGCGCCGCCTGCATTGCGGCTATCCACCTACCCGAGGACTCGCCGTTTGCCACTACACCAGACGAGGGCGACACGATCACACTTGACCGCCTCGAGCCGGGCCAACGCGCCGTTATCGTGCGCCTGGGCGGCTCCGGTGCGGTCAGGCGACGGATTATGGACATGGGCTTCACGCCCGGTAGCGACCTGGATGTAGAGCGGCTGGCACCTCTGGGCGACCCGATGGAGTTCAAGATTCGCGGGTATCATCTTTCCTTACGCCACGAGGAGGCTGCGAAGATCTATGTTCGGCCGAACTGATCTGCCGCCTCTGCAGCCGGCGCTGCCGCTGGTGTCGGCCATGCCCGGCCGGCCACATCAAGTCGTACAGCTCACCGGCGGCCGAGGCATGTGCCGCCACCTCACGGATATGGGCTTTGTGCCCGGTGCGGTTGTGACTGTAATGGGCGGGCATGGCGGCGCATTGATCGTAACAGTCCTGGACAGCAGGTTGATGGTCAGCCGTGGAATGGCGCAAAGGATAATGGTCCGACCGCTGACATAGTACAACGAACCGTTGTCCGGCAAATTCAACAAGGTCATCGGCACAGCCGAGCTTGACATTCTATGAGCGTTTCAGAACAGGACAAACCGATAGTTGTTGCGCTGGCCGGTAACCCGAATTCCGGCAAGACCACCGTCTTCAACAGCCTGACCGGTGCCAGGCAGCATGTCGGCAACTACCCCGGTGTCACCGTCGAGCGCAAGGAAGGCCACGCTGACTTCGATGGGCACGAACTGCAAGTGGTTGACCTGCCCGGCACCTACAGCCTTACCCCCTACTCGCTGGAGGAACTCGTTGCCCGCAACTTCGTAATAGATGAACGCCCCGACGTAGTCGTTGATGTTGTGGACGCCTCTAACCTGGAGCGCAACCTCTACCTGGCCACCCAATTCATCGAACTCGATATCCCCGTGATCATCGCGCTCAACATGATTGACATGGCCGAGGCGCAAGGCCTGCACATAGACACTGAGCTGCTCACCCAACTGTTGGGCGTCCACGTGATACCGATGGTGGCAACCACCGGCTTCGGCAAACGCGAGCTGCTGGATGCAATAGTCGAGGTGACCGCTAAACGGACCAAGCCAAGGGTCACCATTTCCTTCGGCTCCGAGCTGGAGCCGCACATTGCCTCTGTGACCGAAAAGCTAGACGATATCGGCCTCGATGATCAGATGCGCATCTCGCCGCGGTGGCTGGCGATCAAGCTGCTCGAAAATGACGCCGAGGTGGTAAAGGATCTCCGCGAACGGATTCCTCAGGCCGAAGAATTACTGGAAGGTGTCGTCCGGGCGAGACGCCATATTAGAGAAGTCCTGGGGGAAGACCCCGAAATAGCCATCGGCGACCGCCGCTACGGCTTCATCGCCGGGGCGTGTCGGCGGGCAGTCGCGACTGTCAAGCGCCCGAAAGTTGATATTACCGACCTCATTGACGACATCGTTACCAACCGCATCGCTGGCATACCGATATTCTTGCTGCTGATGTGGCTGATGTTCGAGATGGTCTTTACTCTGGGCCAGCCGCCAATGGGGTGGATCGAAGCCGGCTTTGAGTGGCTTGGTGCGGTGGCAGCGGCGTGGCTTCCCCCCGGCGAGTTACAGTCGCTCATCGTTGACGGCATTATCGGAGGCGTCGGGGGCGTGCTGGTGTTCGTGCCCAACATACTGCTATTGTTCCTCGCCATCGCATTCATCGAGGACACCGGCTACATGGCCCGCACGGCCTTTGTTGTTGACCGGTTCATGCGCTACATCGGGCTGCACGGCAAGAGCTTCATCCCGATGCTGATCGGCTTCGGCTGTACGGTTCCGGCTGTAATGGCCACCCGTACCATAGATGATGAGAAGAACCGCCTGACGACCATGCTCGTAGCGCCGCTGATGAGTTGCAGCGCCCGGCTGCCGGTCTATCTGCTGTTGGCCGGGGCGTTCTTCGCCCCTGAAATTGCCGGCAAGGTCGTATTCGGCATATATCTGCTGGGAGTGCTACTGGCGATGCTGATGGCGCTGGTGTTCCGCAAGTATTTGTTCAGCGGGGAGACTACGCCCTTTGTCATGGAGCTGCCCCCATACCGCCTGCCGACGCTGCGCGGGCTGCTGGTGCACATGTGGGAGCGTACCTGGCTCTATATCAAGAAAGCCGGCACCATAATCCTGGTCGCCTCCATCATCGTCTGGTTCGCGCTTACCCATCCCGCTCCACCGCCAGAACTGAGCGCTGCCGACTCGCCCGAACAAGCCGCCGTTCACGCCGCAGCATATAGCTATGCAGGCCGCATCAGCAAGACGCTTGAGCCGGTGCTTCGCCCGCTCGGCTTCGACTGGAAGATCGGCACCAGCCTGATTGCCGGCTTCGCAGCCAAGGAGATCGTCGTGGCCACCATGGGCACCGTCTATAGCCTGGGAGAAACCGGTGACGAAGATGAAGGTCTGCGCGAAGCTCTGCAGTCCGACCCGCAGTTCGACCCGCTGGTGGCTCTGAGCCTGATGGTCTTTGTGCTCATATATGTGCCCTGTATCGCCGTGGTCGCGGTGATGAAAAGAGAGACCAACGGCTGGAAATGGCCATTGTTTCTAATTGCGTACACGTCCGGCCTCGCCTGGATAATCAGCTTCATCGTCTATCAGGGCGGCCGCCTGCTCGGCTTCTGACGGCTGTTGTATTGCCCTCTCATCGCCGTCGAGTTGATTTCGGCAACCTCAGCCCTGCGAAGTCAGATCCACACAAGAATGGCTATTTGACTATTGGCACTTGCATTGCCATTCTGCCGCAACTATAATATTATTGTGCGCAGATGGTGAAATGTCGGCAAGCTAGAGAGGGAGGAATGACGATGGAATCGGCACGGTCGAGAGAAGGAGTTGTTGGTAACATCATCATTCAGGCCAGCGCGGCGGCAGGAGTTGCCTTTTGGGGCGTGAACGACCCGTTCTTCGCCCACCTGGCGATCCTGGCGCTATGGGCTGCAGCAGTCTGTGTCGCCATCGGCTTCTTGCCCAAGCAGGACAACAAGCTGGCGGTGCTCGGTGCGCTGGTCTGGATCGCGGCCATGCTGGCGGCCTGTTCCGTCTTGTCCGCATGGACCGACTTGGGAGTACCCATGGCTGTCATGGTCGGTGCGGCTCTCATGACCAGCGTAATGCTGCGGCGGCGCGACGAGGCCCTGGAGGCCGGCGCGCAAGTCTAAATCAGTTCGCAGCCTGCCTCAGACACATTCTCTCCAAGGCGGAGGCCACGTCTCCGCCGCTGTTTTTTGTATTGATCCACACGGCCACTCGAAGAACGCAGCACTGTCTCTTGAACGGAACAGTGGCAGGTGTCGGGTGGTTTGTCGTCCAATATAGAGATGCTTATCCCTCACCAGTACAGGGGGTATTGGTTCTATGTTGGCCAGAGTCCACAGCGCCACGCTCATCGGTGTTGACGCCCATCCCGTGCAGATCGAAGTGGACATCACCCGAGGTATGGAGGCCTTCAACCTCGTCGGTCTGCCTGACGCAGCGGTTCGCGAAAGCCGTGAGCGGGTGCGCTCGGCAATCCGCAACTCCGGCTTCCAGTACCCCAGAGAACGCATTACCGTCAACCTTGCCCCCGCAGACATCCGCAAAGAGGGGCCCTCCTTCGACCTCCCGATAGCCATCGCCGTACTTCTGGCCAGCGGTCAGATGAGCGCCGATGGCATTGACGAGACAGCCATGGTTGGTGAGCTGGCATTGGACGGCCTGGTGCGCCCGGTTTCAGGAGCTCTGCCCATCGCCCTCGGCACCAAGGACGAAGGTAAGGTGCGTCTGCTGGTGCCGGCACAAAACGGCCCCGAAGCCGCCGTCGTCAGCGACTTCGAAATCTATCCCGCCGACAACCTCTATGACACCGTCCGCATGTTGGAAGAGGGCTTTCTACTCGAGCCGGTCACAGTCTCTGAAGAACAGCTCGACACCCGAACCGCCGATTACGGAATTGACCTGAGCGATGTCAAGGGCCAGGAGCACGTCAAACGCGCCCTCGAAGTCGCCTCCGCCGGCGGGCACAATATGCTGATGATCGGCCCGCCCGGCGCCGGTAAGACAATGCTGGCCCGCCGCATGCCCGGTATCCTCCCGCCAATGAGCTTTGACGAGGCACTGGAGGTAAGCAAGCTCTATAGCGTTGCCGGGCTTATGCCGGAAAAGACAGCCCTTATCCGCACCAGACCCTTCCGCGCACCACACCACACGGTATCCACCGCCGGTCTGGTCGGAGGCGGCACCATACCCCAGCCCGGCGAGGTCAGTCTAGCTCACAATGGCGTGCTCTTTCTCGATGAGTTGCCGGAGTTCGGCCATGCCAGCCTCGAGGTGCTGCGCCAGCCGTTGGAGGACGGCACCGTCACCATAGCCCGGGCGCAAATGGCCCTCACCTTCCCGGCCAATTTCCAGCTTGTAGCGGCCATGAACCCCTGTCCCTGCGGGTTCCGTGGCGATTCGGCGCGCCAGTGCACCTGTAGTGCCGGGCACATCGCCCGCTATCTGAAACGCATCAGCGGCCCGCTCCAGGACCGCATTGACATCCAGGTCGAGGTGCCGAGGCTGGCCGCCGAGGAGGTCATGGCTAAACAGTCGGGCGAGCCCTCCACACGTGTGCAGGAGCGCGTTCTCGGTGCCCGCGAGAGGCAGCAGGCGCGCTTTGACGGCACTCCCTTCCACAACAACGCCGCGATGAACACCAAGGCCCTGCGGCACTTCTGCCCTCTGAGTGATGAAGTCGCATCGCTGTTGCGCTCGGCGATTGACCAGTTCCAGCTCTCGGCTCGTGCTCACGACCGCGTCCTCAAAGTCGCCCGCACCATCGCCGATCTCGACGGCGCCGAAGACATCAAGGTGCACCACATCGCCGAGGCCGTGCAGTACCGTTCCCTCGACCGCAAGTTCTGGGGGTAAGCAGGTTCCATGGCAACAGTCCTCGCCATTCTGACCAGCGGACGCAAGCACGGCTTTACTGCACGGCTTCTGCAAAGCGCCATCAGCGGCATAGAGAGCGTTGAGGGCGTTGAGGCGGATTTTCTCCACACACATGATTTCACCTACGGCCCCTGCACGAG
>JALGTY010000206.1 GCA_029821145.1 Candidatus Zipacnadia bacterium | reverse complement strand
TTGCTGACCCCTCGCTGCCTACTCATATACCTAGCCTCCCTAACGCTCACTCTCAGGAGGCATTTCTTGATAAATAATCCAAAACCTCTCAAATTAGTGCATAATATAAGTTCCCAGCCTGTCGAGGCCTCTCCGAAGAGCACCGGCATGGACAGGCAAGGATGCCTGTCCTCCAGGGTTGTTGCAGTGGCACGGCCCTTATTCCTAGTTTTCCTGGACGACAGGCTTCCTAGCCTGTCGAGGTCTGTCCGAACAGCAACGGCATGGACAGGCAGAGATGCCTGCCCTCCAGGATGAGTTCTTGGGGGCCAGTCGCCACCTATTGCCTTGCCTGTCCGTTCTTCCAACGCCCCAAGCTGAGCAGTTGCGCCGCCCGAGCTAATGCACCACAAACGCGCGATCTCCTTCCTGCCCCACCGTCATCTGCTACCAAAGGGCATTTATCGCTATAGCGCTATGACGTCAAAACGTCATCATGTCATACCGTCGAATTGGCAAGTATGCTCTCCTATGCTCTCCCCCACCTTATCCACGCCCGAGGCGCGCTACTGGATCCGTCGGGCTATATCGCCTTCGAAGTCGGATGCACTGTGCATCCAGCACATCAGGCACCGGCAGCTCTTTGACGTTAAAACAGTACCGCGTGAAAACGTCAAACTGCTTTAACGCCTCAACGCTTTGGCGTGATGGGCACAGGACCCCCTGACGTCATGGTGCCGTGACGCTTTTTAGTCTTGACTCCGAGGTGCCAAGAGCATTAAGCTCTTGGCATCACAACGCCGACGCATCACAGCATTAGGATACAGCCATGAATATTGCCATTACGAACCAAAAAGGCGGAGTGGGGAAGAGCACTACTGCCGTGAACCTGGCGGCAGCCCTCGCTGACCACGGGCACAATACTCTCCTGCTGGACCTGGACTCTCAAGCGAACGCGACCGCCAATCTACAGATCGCGCCGGATGACGGCTCAGTGCGCGAGCTGATCGGCGGAGAGCGGCCCCACATCTATGCGACCAGCACCGACAACTTGAGCATGATCCCCGCGACCGTGGACCTGGCCGGGGCAGAGGCGTATCTGGCGAAGAACCCCGATGCCGATATTCTCAAGCGCGGGGTGCGCTCGTTGAAGAAGCGGTTCGACTACGTGATATTTGACTGCCCGCCCTCGCTGGGGCAATTGACTATAGCGGCCCTGGTGGCCGCCGACTATGCGATTATTCCGATACAGGCGGGCATATGGGAAATGCAGGGCCTGGTGCGGCTGGTAGAGGTGTTAGAGAGGACAGACACCCCGCTATTAGGAATACTGCTTACGCGCTATGACAAGCGCCTTGGCATTTCGGCTGACACGTACAAGCAATTGAAGAATTCCAAGCTGCCGCTTTTTAAGGTGAGAATACCGGAGCGGGTCGCCGCAAAGTACGCAGCAATTGCCGGACAAACTATCCTGGAGCACAATCCGACAAGCGACATCGCACATCAATACCGCTTGTTGGCCAAGGAGGTAGTCAAACATGCCACGTGAGCCCATGCCAACATTACAGGACATCTTGCCGCAGAGAGAAAAAACGTCGAAACGTCAAAACGCGAAAACGCCAAAGCGCGACGGTGCCGATCCGGCGGCGGATCGAGGTGGGGGAGAGCCGAAGACCAGAAGAACTTTCTACGTCCCGATGAGTCTTGACTATAGGATATCCCAGGCCCATGTCGAGGCGCGGCGTTTGCAGCCCGGACTGAGTTGGTCTGATTGGGTCAGCCAATTATGCCACAAGGGCTTGCAGGTATTAGAAGAGGAGTAGGGAATAAAACAATACCTCACGCTGGTCAGAGCGTGAGGCGCGAAACAAAATGGCTGATTTGATTTAGCTTGCCCGGGAAGGCAAGGCGATTCTCTGTGCCTATTATAAGCACAGCCGCCCTTCCCTGTCAAGCTACGGGAAGGCTTTTTTGTGACCGGTTTCCCGAAGAAGGGAGGGGAGAGGGTGGCCGCTAAGAAGAAATTCGAGGGCTTCGGTTGGCCCGACTTTACAATGACGCCCAATGCCGCCTACCGCGAACTGCTGCGCGAACTGTCACCGCCGGCCTTTAAGGTGCTATCCGCAATCATCTATAGTGTCATGTACGCCAATAGGGAAGAGGGCTTTGCTCCTCTCAGCCAAAGCGAGCTGGTAGATCGGACCGGGCTGCATATCAACACCGTCCGTCGTGCGCTGCGCGAATGCATAGACAGCGGCGCGGTCATAGTCCTCGAGCCGCACAATGCGAAAGAGTCGCTTGCTACGCTTTACAGTCTTCGTTTCAAGCCGGGGCAATCGCCTTTTGAGAATAGGGGAGAGGGGTATGAGTAGCCCCCCTACTTTTAGTGTGCCGGGGCCCCACCTTTTGTGTGGTGGCCCTCCTATCACAGGCGTGGCGACCCCTCCTACAACAAATGTAGTACAAGAATATAGAGTAGTTAATAAATAAGAAAACAACAGTACTAAAGGCTTGTTGCTCTCTTTTTCATTCTCAATTCAAACAACAAATGACGCATAATCCCCAAGAATCCTGGTCTGCAGGAACGCACGGGAGTGGTGTAAGGATTAGTATGATGCTAATATATGCAAGTAACGCCCACGAGGCTGCACCCGACCGGCCTATTGTCCGTGTTCCCCCGTGCCCAAACTGGTATCCATCTTATTAAGCGTCTGCGGGCAAATTCTTATTCGATGCCGTGTGCCTGACGTTCATAAGAGCAGTCGGGCGGCAAAGGTTCTTCATAAGATGCCTTGGAATACTCAATAGAAAGCGACACGAGGGTGAGTTGTGTTTGGCAGACTATCGGCGATATTTAACAAGCCGCCTGCTATTGTTTTATTCCGTGCGCAGCAGGAAATGCGCCTGGCTGCTATGCGTTGCCGTAGAGGTTGGGAGCGCCTTGAGCAATCTGTGGACCTATGGTGGACCCAGGAGCGCTTGCAGCAGTTCGCAACATCTTGCCCAAAGCCCGCCCTTATCGCCGGAGATGCCTCTGATGCCTTGGGCGAAGCCGCCAGCCGAGGACTGCTTGACGCGACAGATCTGGGCGACTACGGACTGCGGATGCGCAACCGATCTTTCAGTGTACTGGGAGCAAAGGTGCCGGAGAGCGGGGATATGCCCTGGCACTCCGACTGGCGCCATGATTACACGTGGCCGGCGACCTATTTTCGCAACTATAATTTCTACCGCAAAGAGCGCGACGGCCACCATGACGTAAAGATCCCCTGGGAACTCTCGCGCCTGTGGTTCGTACTTCCGTTGCTGCAGGCTGCGGCTATTGATGGGAATGAAGCCTGGGCGAGCGCGGCGCTCGAGCCCATTGCAGATTGGGAGCGGAAGAACCCCCTGGCCCACAGCATATGCTGGTGCCCAATGGAAGCGTCAATGAGAGGGTTATACCTCGTGATGGCGCTCGACATGCTGCGAACGCCGGCAGCGGGCCACGCAGAGAATTTGGCGCCGGTGCTGCGGCTAATAGTGAAGCACGGCGAATTCATCGAGCGTACCGTGGAGTATAGCGACGTGCGCGGGAATCACTATGCGGCGAACGTCGTGGCCCTGCTCCTTATCGGGCTCGCCTTGCGAGGGTTTTATCCGGCGGCCGACCGTTGGGTCAACTATGCCAGAAGACATATCCCGGGCGAAATCGAAGCACAGTTTTTGTCTGATGGGATGAATTTTGAGAAATCTATTGCTTATCACCGGCTGGTGACCGAACTGTTTCTGGTGGCCGTGATGGCGCTGGAAAAGCACGGTTTTTCGGTGCCCGCCTCGGCCAAGAGCCGCCTGCGCGCAGCTTGCGCATACTCGGCGGCCTATACGCGTCCTGATGGGCTGACGCCTAACGTGGGTGACAATGACAACGCGCGCGTGCTGATTTTCGATCCGGTGGACGCGCGCGATCACCGGCCGCTGCTGGGCCTGGCCGCCGCCTATTGGCACGACCCGTATTTTATGGCCGTGTCAGGGCGCCTGCCGGCTGCCGTGCCCTGGTTACTGGGTAATGCGGGCCTGGAGGCCTGGGAGAAAATGGTTCCGCGGCCGCCGGAGAAAAGCCGCCACTTCGCGGCCGGTGGTGCCGTCACCGTGCGGGAAGGCAAGAGCTTTCTATGGGTAGATGTCGGGGAGGTTGGGCTGGCCGGGCGAGGCGGTCACGGGCATAACGATCTGCTGAGTTTTGAGCTGGTGCTGGGAGGCAGGACGCTTATTGTCGATCCGGGTAACAGCGTTTACACCGGCCAGCCAGAACTCCGGGACCTTTTCCGCAGCACTGCGTATCATAACAGCCTGCGCGTAGATGAGACGGAAATCGCCACCATGGGCGGCATGTGGAAGATCAGCGCGGAGGCCCGGCCCTGTCGTGTAGCAGTGGCCAGCGAGGGCGCCAGGATCATTATCCGCGCCGGGCATACCGGCTATCTGAGGTTGAAGGACCCGACGCTGCATGTGCGCGAGGACTGCTGGGTGCTGCGCTGGAACGAGGCTGCGCAGGCAGAGGTGGTAGCGGGCTGGGTTAGTCCCGGCTACGGCGTTAAGGACAGCGCGAGCATTATCGTGCTGACGGACCAGATAAGTGGGAGTGCCGAATTGGACTTCACCATCGAAGCAAGTTGGGGATCATCGGTATGAACTACGCGTCAGTGCTGTGTCGAGCTAGCGCTACTGCGATACAAGAAGTGGTCGCCTCAATAAGCATTGGGGCGCAGGTAATTGGCACTTGTAATGAACTAGCGAACTATGTGAGCTTATAGCAGCCTGTTGCTAGTGCGGGGATAGGTGATAGTCTGTGGAAGCGGGTTTTATGCAGACAGGAACGCCACGCAACATATGAAACTTCGGGAGCTAAAACTGGATGTATTATTGAACCTGGCAGGCACGCTGCTGGCGGGGGCCCTGATGGTGTGGGTTATTCGGGGCGTCACACAAGTCTTCGCGCCTGCCGCTGCGGGGCTCTTCCTACTGGCGCGCCGCACGAGCGCTAGCGTGGCCAACCTGACTGACCTGGGCATGTCACGTGCTTTATATTATTATATCCCGATCAACTTGGATTCTGCGGCCATTAGGCGGCAATATCTTATATTTTCTGTTGGGGTTTGGCTGCTCATCATCTTGTTGGCGGCGCCGCTAGCCTACACCTTGCGCGCCTCCTTTGCCCAATGGTTTTTCCCGGGTTCGGAAGGGCAGGAGGTGTTGAGCTTCTGGACCATTATACTGGCCCTGGCTATCTCCAGCTCTTACCTCTCGCAGTCGGCTTTCTTTGCACAGCGCCAGATCGTCACGGCGAAGCTCCTGCAGATTCTCAGCGGTAGTGGCATCGTGCTCGCGCTTTTATTCTATCAAGGAACAAGCGCTACTCCCCTTTCGGTCACGAAATATCAAGCTTTATCGGTGGTAGCTATGAGCCTTTTGGCTTTCCTGGCCTACCTGCATCGCGTATCCAAGGCGCTGCCGGCTAATCCAGCCTCTGCGGCGATCGCGAACCAGGTGACCGAAACCAAGAGCTGGGTTGCTGTGATGCGCGATTTCGTCCGCTACGGCCTGCCCAGGTGCCCGCAGCAGTTCATCTATGTAAGCCTGACGTTGATCGGCCCGTGGCTGCTGCGTCAGGATACCGAGAATGCCGGTTATCTGATTATCGCCCTGACCCTGCTGCAAATATTCTACATGGTCGTCACGCCTGTTTCCATGGTTGCTTTGGTGGTCACCGCCCGCCTGATGGGATTAGGTAAAGAGGACATGGCGGAGAAGGGGGCGCGGCTGGCTCTCGGTGCTTCACTGTATGGAGTGCTGCCGGTGGTTGCAGCAGTTTGGGTGTGGCGCGATCTCATTTTTGATGTATGGCTGGGGGGTGGCGCGGCGGCAGCAGGAGCCTCGAGCTGGGCAATGTGCGTATTGTGTGGCATGCCAAGCTATATCGTCTTCTTGGCGCTAAGAGGGATCACGGAGACTCGCTGGATTCAACCCTTTAACCTGTACACAGTGAGTACAGCC
>JALGTY010000205.1 GCA_029821145.1 Candidatus Zipacnadia bacterium | reverse complement strand
AAGCGATGCATCACCGCCAGTCGGCCCTGCTTCAGCCACTCCCACGAAGAGCCCATCCGCTGGTGTGGCCGCGGCCCCTCAAGCGCACCCTCCAACGAGGCGTTCTTTACCTCTTGAACTCCCACCCACGCCCGCGCCGGACCGTACAGCACCGGCGTCATCTCACGCTGCCGCGTCTCGTCAATGCCGTAGCTTCTGCCCAATACCGCCATCAGAGCGGGCAGATTGACTAACTTCGGGTGAACCCAGAGGAAATTGAGTTGGGGGTTGGCAGCCTCCAGTCGCCTGACGTTGTCGTTGGCTGGATGGCACGATGGGCAGGTCGTCAGCACGTACAGGAAATCCGCCTCAGGCAGGTTGGCGCGGATGCGCACGGTCTCCCATTCGGAGCTCTGAGCCTCATAGTTGGGCAATCGGCTGTGGTAGTGGCCGGTGAAGTAGGCGTACTCGATGGCGAACACGACTGCCACCAGCGCCAGTCCCACCGCGAACTTGAGTTGAAAGTCCTTATTCATAATAGCGTCTCGGGCTCACGGACGGTCCGGGAGCGTACTCATTTCTGGTAACTGCTCAGTTTGGGGTGTTAGAACAACGGACAGGCAAGCCAGCAGATGGCGACTCGCCCCCAAAACTCTAACCTGGAGGACAGGCATCCCTGCCTGTCCATGCCGTTGCTGTTCGGAGAGGCCTCGACAGGCTAGGAAGCCTGTCGTCCAGGAAGGCTACCAAAAAGGGCCGTGCCACTCTAACAAACCTGGAGGACAGGCATCGCTGCCTGTCCATAAGAAACCTGGATGACGGGCGTCCTTGCATGTCCATTTCCGTTGCAGGCCACAAGGTGAGTAATTACCATTTCTGCTTATGCAGCTTCAACTCTCAAACGTCAAACGGACAGTGACGCAAGCCGTGCTACTCGCTCAGCTTTTCCCGCAGTATCTGGTTCACAAGCCCGGGATTGGCTTGCCCGCGCGTTTCTTTCATCACATACCCGACCATCGCGCCCAGAGCCTTTTCCTTGCCGCCCTGGTAGTCCGCGACCGCCTTCGGATTCGCCTCGATTGCTGCGTCCACGATCGCACTCAGCTCGTCTTCGTCGCTGATCTGGGCCAGGCCCTGCTCCTCGATAAGTTGCTGCGGGTCGGTGCCTTGCTCAAACAGCGTCGGGAAGATGTCCTTGGCGATCTTGCTGCTGATGGTGGTGTCATTTATCAGTTTTATCAGCTTTCCGAGGTCCTCAGGCCGCAGCTTGCACGTGTCCGGACTTTGCCCGCTTTCGTGCAACAGGTGGGTGAAATCGCCCATGACCCAATTGCTGGCGCTCTTGGGGTCTCCGCACGTCGCTGCCACCGCCTCGAAGTAGTCGGCCACCTGTTTGTCTTCGGTCAGCACCTCGGCGTCGTACTGCGGCAGGCCGTACTCCTCCACAAAGCGGCGCTCTCGTACCAGCGGAAGCTCCGGCAGGCTCTGGGCAATCTCCTCGACCCATTCCCGCTCCGGAGTCAGCGGCACCAGGTCCGGCTCGGGGAAGTACATGTAGTCGTCCGCCGATTCCTTGGTGCGCATTACCGTTGTCTTGGCCTCGGTCTCATTCCAGCGCCGCGTCTCCTGCTGCATCTCCGCATCATTTTCCAGGCACCAGTGCTGCCGGTCTATCTCGTAGCTGACGGCATCGTGAACCGCTTTGAAGGAGGCCAGGTTCTTGATCTCCACTATTGGGGTTGCCTGGCCGGTCTCTTCGTCCACCAGGTTCACCGTCGGTTCGCAGCGCATCGCACCTTCTTCCATGTTCGCCGTCGAAACGCCCAGATAGCGCAGCAGCCGGCGCAGTTGCACCAGGTACTCGCGCACCTGGTCCGCCGAAGTGAAATCCGGCTCGGTGACGACCTCCATCAGCGGCACGCCGCAGCGGTTGTATTCGACCAGGCTGCGACCGTCGGAGAGGTGGAGGTTCTTGCCGGTATCCTCTTCCAGATGCGTCCTGCGCACGCGGATACTGAACGGCTCGCCGTTGACTGCCAGGTCAATGTGCCCCTCGTAGGTGAGCGGCTCGTCGTACTGGCTGATCTGAAAATTCTTGGCCAGGTCCGGGTAGAAATAGTTCTTGCGGTAGAAGCGGCAGTAGTCGCTGACTTTGCAGCCCAGCGCCAAGCCGGTCTTTATGACGAATTGCACGGCCTTGCGGTTCGGTACCGGCAGCGAGCCGGGCATGCCGGTGCACACCGGGCAGCAGTTGCTATTGGGATTGGAGCCGAAGGCCACCGGGCAGCTACAGAACATCTTCGAAGCGGTGAGAAGCTGCGCGTGGACTTCCAGCCCCACCATGGGACGAAATGCCATATTTATCACTCCAAAGCCGCACGAGACTTTCCTGCGTGTCGGGCTGGAAGCCGCACCCACACCTGCGCTGTGGGTACCCGACGCGGTAATATCTATACACGCGTAGGACAGGCATCCTGCCTGTCAATGCGTCGGAATAGGAAGCCTGATCTACGCACAGGGCTGGTCAGCAGACACACACATACACTGGCGCGATAAGCGAGCGCCAGCTTCACGCCACGATTCTAACAGTATGGGGCTATCGAAGCAAGAGGGGCGTAGCCAGTTATTGCCGAAGCAATACTATGTGCCTCAGGGTACCATCACCTAACATGCAGACCTCATACTTGAAGGCTGATTCTGCGACGTTTCCCAGCGTGACGCAGCACCTAGCTAGCGCGGCGTGCTCACTGGAGGAGGGCCTAATGCCCACAGACTTCAACTCAGATGATGATACACCCAGAATATCGCTCACCATCTGCTTTGCGACTGTTTCGGCCGCTTTTCTGTCCAATGGGGAAATTCTCCGGTACACCTGCAGCGGAGAATCGGAGGGGATACTCACTGCGAACAGCTTAGTGCCATGGAAAGATAGGCCCGCCAACTCCTGACCGGCGGGAGACTTGACAGATAGGCTGTAGGGCGTTCCGAAAATGATTGGCCCAAGGTCAACACTAGCCCGCGCCAAAGGCACATCGAACATTCGAGCTGCGCTCACGCGCATATAGTAAGTTGCCGCGCGTGAGTATAGGTGCGCCGCCACTAGTAGGCATATTATGCCGCCATAGATGATGAAACGACGACGCTGCCGGATGCTGCTATTCACGCTCATCTTCAACCTCTTGACCCGGCCGCCACCAGGGGCAAAAGGCGTCTCGCGCTGCGCAATAATTGTCCCTTAGCCGGCGCAAGCCAACTCAGATGGTGATACAGTGCTTTTACAGCGGATACACGTCCGGAACGTCTCGCTTGCGCAGGTTCCACGGCTCGTTCACGTAGTAGTCCGGATACGGCCAGGTGTTGAGTTTGACCGCCTTATATGGCTTGACATGCCCGTCCACGAATGCGCAATTCGACATGCCGGACAGGCGCGGGTCGGTGGTGTCCTTGAAGTGTCTGCCGGCTATGTTGCCTACGGAGAGAAGGTACCACCCGTCGAAGCGGGTAGGCGGGCGGGCATAACTGCCCTCGGCCAGCATAAGCTGCTTGACCGGATTCTTGAAGTCCGAGAACTTGCCCGGGCGGTACATTTCGTTGTCAACATTATATGGCGGGTTACCGCAGATCGCATATCGCACGATGCCGTAGGCGGAATAGGCGTTGTTGCCCTGGTAATCCGGGGCGCGCACGGATGGGCACTTCCAGACGTTGTCAACGTCGTAAACCGAGGCGGCCTGTGTGCTGATGTATGGGGTAACGTAGAATGTCCAGACTTTGGCATAGACGTATGGCGCCGGGTACATTATGGGGAAGGTCTCGTCATTGTCGTCGGCATACATGATCACGGCCAGTGCGATCTGGCGTATATTACTCTGACAGCTTGCCATCCTCGCCTTGGCTCGCGCCCTTGCGAAGACCGGAAATAGAATCGCCGCCAGGATCGCGATTATCGCTATCACCACCAAGAGCTCTATAAGTGTGAAACCTCTGCGCCTTGACCTCATCAAAGCCACCTCCTATTGTTGTGATGCCATGTCAGGACTCGGTTGGGCAAGAATGTCTCACAAAGCCCTCTCACAGGCCTTGAATGGCTGTTGCCAATGGATTATTCGACAACTGTTGCCGAATTTCCTCCCTATTGGAAAATAAAACGTCAGATTGCATGCCGTACTAGGCCCGCTCCCACATCACTATATTGACCAGCCGGAAGCGGGGCCGGCCCGCCATGGTGTGGTGCGGGTGATAGGTCTGCGTCGCTGTCTGGCCGTCTTCCGACAACTCGAAGCCGGGCCGGTGCTTGAGCACGATTACCGTCTGCCCGTTCTCCTGCCGGATTTCCTGTACCGCCAGGCCGTAGGTGGAGCCATCGCCGAACTCGACGATCACACGCTCGTCAGGCAAGCCGCTTCGCGGGGCGATCTCTGCGTCAACGATGAGGGCGTTCTCATCGTCGCCGGCCTCGATCCGCCGCACGCCTACGACCTTGCCCGCCGGCGCGGCAGACGCACTCAGGCCCGTCTCACCAAACTTCAGCGCCGTTCCGTCCACCATTGCCATCTTCACTACCTCGCCATTCAGCGTGCGGACGAAGCCGTAGCGGGCCGTCGCGCTAATCGGCACATCTGCCCCATTCATCACAGACGCGGCGTCGGTGCCACAAAGGTGATAGTCGGTAAAGCCTTCTCCCTCGCAGATTATACCCACCATATCCGGCGTTGAAGCATCCAGTGCCAGCCGCTTGATGCCGGTCAACTGCGGCTCGCCGCTATATGGCTCGTGAACCGCAACGAATACGCTTTCCAGGTCGTCCCCCTGACGGCGTGCCAGCACCGCCGGCATCTCGTAGTCCCAGACATCCGCATTGGTTTCTTTGGCGCGGCGGATCGAGGGCAGCGTGCCGCAATAGAGCGTGGTATCCGGCTGGCCCAGTACTGTGCTCTGCAGCGCCGGGGTATCCGGCTCGGTGTAATTGAAGGTCACCGACCAGGTCTCGGCCCCGGAGCCGGTCTGCAGCTTGTCAAACAGGCCGTATAGCAGATTCACCCCGTCAACGACCGTTCTCCAGCCCTGTCCGGGGCCTGCGACTGAGCGGTCAAACGGCTTGCCGTCAGGCAGCAGACTCCTACCAAGGTCTTCAAGCGGCAGGCTGCAGGATAGTGTCTGGTCGTAGTCGGCGCTCCCATGAATGTGCCAGTCGTGCTTGCTGCCGCCCTTGATGCGGAACACATCAACCACATACGCGCCTGGCTCTGGCAACGCCACGTTGGTGATGGCACGCCGGTACTCGGAGACCTTCGGATATCTCTCTCCGCCCGGATATGTCTTTTCCCCGCCGGCCTCACAGAACCGCAGCGAATCCCCACACACTGCCCAGGCCATCAGGTAGCCGTCGGCCCCGCGTTGATTGCTCTCATCAACGACCACGAGATTGTGCGCTATGCTCGCCACCGAGAACGGCCGCAGAATGGTGTGCGAGTAGCCGACATCGGAAAGCAGTTCCCGCCCCTGCCCGAACAGCATCAGATCCAGGGTGTCGCAGTGTGAATGTCCGTAGCTGCCGGAGAAGTGCAGGTTGGCCTGCACGCCGCTCTGACCGTGCCCGAGGCCCATAATCGCCTGCCCCATCGCCCACATCAGGTTAGTCTTCAGCGGCTCGTCACGCACCTTGCCTACTGGTCGGCCCAAACTCGCCTGCGCCCAGGCGTCATGAATCGTGATGTAGTGCCCATTGGGCATCCGCATCAGGTTCAGCGCCTCAATGGACTCCTGCAGCATCGGCACCTCCCTGGCCGCATCCAGATCGTCAATCCGCGACTCGTCTATTGGGTTCACGTAGCCTTCCGGATCCGAGTAGCCCTTCAGCGGCCCTTCTATGCAACCGCGCAGGCCACTGACGGTCTGAGAATGGTACGCCGGGGAAGCCTCGCGCCAGATGCCGTCGGGATAGAATTGCCAGCCGAGGATCAGCTTCACCCGCCGCAGCGCATCGTGAACGAACTCCGGTTCACCGATGACACGCCCGATTGCCGCCAGGCCTCTTATCAGGCTCGGGTCCAT
>JALGTY010000204.1 GCA_029821145.1 Candidatus Zipacnadia bacterium | reverse complement strand
GTGCTCGTAGGTTATGTGGCCGTCCCGAGGGTAGTACGTCGAACCCATCCACTCGCCGCCGCCGGTGGTGTTGGTAGTGGATATCTTGCGCCAGATAATGTTGCCCATGAAGTCGAAGCCGAGGTCGCGGCCGATGACACACAGGTCGGCGGGAATCGGCTGCACACGGTAGCGTTCGTGCTCGGCAGCCCTCAGATACTGGTCGCCAATGTTGATGGCCATCCGGCAGCCTTTGTGCAGGACCCGGTGACATTCGCTCAATACGTTAGTCAGCGAAGCCAAGTACTCCTCGTAGCCCTGAGAGCGGCCAATCTGAGAGGGATGGTCGTAGTCCTTGATGCACCAGTACGGCGGGGAGGTCACGACAAGATGCACGGTCTCGTCAGCGAGTTCAGGCATCTGCTGTGAGTCAGCGAAAATAATCCGGTGCATCGGCGTGCTCCTAATGAGCTATAGGCACTTGCAATACGCTGGTACGGCTGGCCCTCACCCCGCACCCACTCGTATGGAATGGGTACCCGCTCTCCCTTTGCTATGCATTACCCATAGGCCGCAAGAGGCCAGGCGCTTGACACTTCACACACTCTCCGACATGTAGGGGCGCACGGCGTGCGCCCGTAAGTCGTTAACGAAGCTGCACCAACAGGGCGCATGCCATGCGCCCCTACAACGGCAACGGCATTGATACAGGTATATCGTGAGAGGCAAGGATGCCTGTCCCAGGCGATGGAGCGGATGTCAAGCACGGCTGTCAGGCACTACTGAGCTTCAACGGCGATGTCGGGATTCATTATTGGGAGCACGCCTACGTCCATCTTGAGGCCGGTGCGGGCCTCAACTCGCTTGAGAATCTCCTTGGCGACGCGCTCGGCCTGCTGTGGGTCGCTAGTTATGCGCTGCGTGGTCTGGTCAAAGGCCTCCTCGGTTACGCCTTCGTCTGCAAACAGCTCAGGGATATAGGTGATAAGCTCGTCATTGCCCTGGCCGGCGTTCTTGAAGCCCTGGGCGGCAATGACTATCTCCACGCAGATGTTGATGTAATGCTCCTCGCTGATTCGGTCCGAAGTGTCGGGCTGCGGTTCGACACGCTCACCGCCCTGAGCAACGTCGAAAGGGAAGCCCGACCTACGCGAAAGTGATAAGGGAGGTGCGGTAGCAGCCGGTGCCTGCTCTGAGGGCTCTGAGGGCTTTTCCGATTCGCCGGCAGGTTGAGCTGCGGGTAAATCCTGGGCCTCGCGTTGAGGCTGCTGCACAGATGCCGTGACGTCAGGCTGGTCAGGAGCCGCGGTCGGGCGGGTATAGCCGTAGATAAAGCCCGCGGCCACGATGGCAACTGCCACCAGTGCGAGTATGATGTTGTTGCGGCGGACAGTTTCCTCGCGTTGCATAGCGTGCCTCTGAATGGTGTCGGGCTGCGCTTCGACGGGATGCATGTAAGGATCGTCGGCAGGTCACAAGAGGCGGGCTGTTCGTAGGGGCGTGATTGATCACGCCCTGCGCGTCTCTACTGAGTGGGCGCAATGAATTGCGCCCCTACAACGCAGTGCCGTCCTGGACGACAGGCATCTCTGCCTGTCGAAGCTTGGACAGCCAAGGATGGCTGTCCTCCATGTTCTTCAAGGGGCTCCTGTCCTACCGACAATTCGTACACGCACTCCCTTCGACCTCGCTCCCTTCCACAAGCTCAGGGCAGGCACAAGAGCGAGCCCGTCTAACCGGCAGTCCGACCTACGGGTGATAATGTGTTGCAACTAGTATAGAGCGGTGCGGCCCAGTGGTCAACCGCAGACGCCGGTCAAGGAAGGTCAGTACGCCGCCAACAGCGAAACTCGCAGCAATGCCCAGAGAAGTGACCCGCAAACAGACAAAGCCCGAAAGCGAAAGCTTTTTCGCCGCGTGCGCCGAGGAAACAGTGCGGCTGGGCAGGTGCCTGGGCAACCTCGTGCAAGCAGGCGACTGCCTGGCATTGATCGGGCCGCTGGGTGCCGGCAAGACCTGCTTTGTCAGCGGGCTGGCAGAAGGGATGGACGTGGAGGGCCGCGTGGCCAGCCCCTCGTTTATCCTGATGCGCTGTCACCCGGGGCCCGTATATCTTTACCACGCCGACGCCTATCGCCTGCAGCGTGCCGAAGAACTGGATGAAGCAGGGCTTTATGAGTGGCTGGAGCACGGTGTGGTCGCGATAGAGTGGGCCGAGAAGGTCAGAGAGAGCCTGCAACCCGACGCCCTGCAAATCGAAATCAACTACGAGTGCGAAGGCCGACGGTTGAGCTTCACACCCGCCAATCCGCGACATCAGGAAATGCTGGAAGCACTGAGAAAATGCGCCGGTTAGGAATAGAAACATCGGACGACACAAGCAGCGTGGCCGTGGTCTGCGACGGCCGGTTGCAGGCGGAGGACAGCTTCTGCAGCCGGCTGGTGCTGTGTGACGAGTTGACGCCCCGGATACTGCGAATCCTCGATGGCGACCTGGAGATTGACGGGATCGCGGTGTCATCCGGCCCCGGGAGTTTCACCGGCCTGCGCATCGGTGTGACGACCGCCAAGGCGTTGGGCCACGCACTGGAGGTGCCGGTGGTGGGCGTGCCAACACAGCACATCCTGGCGATGGGCTGCGGCGCAGAAGCGGATAGTGTGGCCGTAGTACAAAGGGCCCGCGTGGGGCACGTGTGTGCGGGGATTTATGCGGTAAAGGACGACACCGTCGAAGATCTGGTGTCCGTGCAACTGGTCGCACACGAGCAACTCTACGAGCTGATAAGAGACGCGAACCTGGTCGTGGGCAACGGACTGGCGGAGGCGGCCGAGGCCGATGAACGGCTGGGCGAGTTGAACGTGGCCGGTGTGCCGTGTGGTCTGGCGCAGGCAAGTGTGGCGCTGAAACTGGCACGGTGGCCGGCGCAATACAGCTTCGAGCAGGTGGCCGGACTGAGGCCGGAATACATATTACAGTCCCAGGCCGAGCGGACACACGGCATCAGGATTGACTGATATGGAGGGGAGAACGACAACGACGACCGAGTCGGGCAGGATGGCTGAGCTACACGAATGTGTGTGAGCGCCCCTCCACACGGCAACGGCGCCCTCACCCCTAACCCCTCTCCCACAGGGAGAGGGGAGAACGACAACGACGACCGAGTCGGGCAGGATGCCCGACCCACGGGGTTCTTGGGCGATGCCCGACCCACGGGAACATATTTGAGATGGCCGAGCTGCGGAAATGTATTTGCGACTGCCTAACCCCCTAGCCCCCTTCCCTACAAGGGAAGGGGGAATCAAAGGGGGATAGGACAATGATGCCCGACCCACGCGACGATAACTTAACAAGGCGGAGTATTATGCCGCAATCCGAACAGAGCGCCGCGTATAGTGTGCTGCTGCGCTACGCCACCATAGCGGACCTGTCGAACATAATGACGATAGAGTACCAATGCTTCAGCTCGCCGTGGCGTGCGGACACCATGCGCGCAGACCTGGAGGGGCCCAAGGACAGGAAGATATATCTGGCCCTCGAGGTCAATGGAGAGCTGGCCGGGTATATCGGGGCCCACTACTATGCCGGCGAAGCGCATATCACCACACTGGCCGTGGACCCGCAGTACCAGCGGATGGGTCTGGGCGAACTGCTGGTGCTGACGCTGATGAGCAAGGTCGTCGCCCTGGGCGGGATCTATGTGACGCTGGAATACCGAGCAAGCAACCGGGCCGCAGAGCGGCTGTATGCCAAGCTGGGGCTTGTGCCGGTCAGGATACGCAAGAACTATTACCAAGACACCGGCGAGGACGCCGTGGTTGCCGAAATGAGCGGCCTGCAGGAACCAGAGTGCCAAGCGACCATCGAACAACTTGCTGCCGACTGGAGAAGACGCCACCAACATGACGTGCGCGTGCGCATCTGAAGAACTGATTTTAGGCATCGAGACCTCGTGTGATGAGACCGCCACGGCAGTGGTGAAGGACGGGCGGCAGGTGCTCAGCTCCATCATCGCCTCGCAGGAGCAGATACATTCGCTGTTCGGCGGGATCGTGCCCGAGATCGCATCGCGCAAGCATACCGAACTGCTGATGAGCGTGACACAAAAGGCGCTGGATCAGGCCCAAGTCAGCTTCGATAATCTGAGCGGTATCGCTGTGACCAACGGCCCGGGGCTGATCGGGTCGCTGCTGGTGGGTGTGAGCGCGGCCAAGGCTTACCATGCGGCGACCGGGCTGCCACTGGTCGGGGTCAATCACCTGCAAGCGCACGTGGCGGCCAACTTTGCGGAGGTATGCGAAAAGCCGCTGCGGGAAGCAGACTTGCCGGCGGTATGCCTGATAGTCTCCGGCGGCCACAGCGACCTGGTGACGATAGCCCACGCGACTGATTACGAGGTCATAGGCCTGACGCGAGATGATGCGGCAGGCGAGGCGTTCGACAAGGCGGCGCGGGTACTGCAACTCGGCTATCCAGGCGGCCCGGCAATGGCCAAAGCGGCCGAAGCAGGCAATCCGGAGGCGTTCGCCCTTCCGCGGCCCCGAATATCCGACAGCCTCGATTTCAGCTTCAGCGGCCTGAAGACGGCACTCATCAGGCAAGTGCAAGAGCTTCAGGGCGAAGATGAAGCGGCACCGGATGAGCAGACTGTGGCGGACCTGGCGGCGAGCTTTCAGGCGGCCGTGGTGGACACACTGACGCGCAATACCATGCAGGCCATCGAGCAGAGCGGCGTGAAACACCTCGCCATCGCCGGCGGTGTGGCGGCCAACCGGCTGCTGCGAGAGAGGTTGAGCGAGGAATGTGCGGGCGTCGGTGTGGAGCTGCACTGTCCGCCGCCGGAATTGTGCACCGACAATGCGGTGATGGTAGCGGTGGCCGGACACTATCTGCTGATGACGCGGGAGCCGGATAACCTGGACCTGGACGTATTTTCGGCGATGCCCAGGGCGTGCTAGTGAGGCTGGCAATTGGAGTCGGGCTGGAAGCCCGACCTACGCGACAAGAAGAGGAAGCCCGGGCTACACGAAAAGAAGAGAGAGTCTGAGCCAAATAATGAGTAAGAGGATTTGTGGAAAGGCATGTGGAGAAACTGCGGAAATGCGCCGGAAGCTGTGGAAAAGCGGGCCTTCAATGTTGAAAACCTGTGGATAAGTGAGGAGAATGTTTCCCATGAGCCAATCAGCTCATAGCTCAAGCCCGTATGCCGCAATGCTGCCGGATTATCTGACGGCAATGGCGGAGGAACTGTACGCTACCAACAAACGGCGCAGGGAAGAGATAACCAGCGCAGAGCAGTGGCAAGCGCGCCAGAAAGAACTGCGCGAGTATTTCACCGCTGCGCTGGGCGGCTTTCCCGACCGCACGCCGCTGAACCCAGAGGTCGCCGGCACCATTGACTGCGGCCCATTCGTCATCGAGAAAACCATCCTGCAAAGCCATCCCAACTTCCTGGTGACCGCCAGCCTGTACGTGCCCAAGGACCTGGCCGGCAAGGTGCCGGGTATCCTGGTGCCGTGTGGACACTCGGCGAACGGGCGCATGGCCGAGCTGTACCAGGCCGTCGGTATTGCGATGGCCCTCAACGGCTTCGTCTCCCTGGTCTATGACCCAATAAGCCAGGGAGAAAGGGTGCAGTATCATGATGAGAGCATCGGTGATTCCATGGTGGGGCCCTGCACGAGCGAACACAGCCAGATGGACAACCAGTGCGACTTAATCGGCCACAATATCGCCAAGTACCGCATCTACGACGGGATGCGGTGCCTGGACTACCTGCAGTCGCGGCCCGAGGTTGACGGTGAGAGGCTGGGCTGCACCGGCTGCTCGGGCGGCGGGACCCTGACCACGTATCTGATGGCGCTCGACGATCGCATCAAGGCGGCCGCGCCGGTCTGTTATCTGACGTCGCTGCAGGCGCGGCAGGAAAGCGACATGATCGCCGATGGTGAGCAGAATATCTTCGACCAGCTCGCCTTCGCGATGGATCATCACGAGATGGCCGCTATGACTGCCCCGCGAGCGCTGCGCATCTGTGCCGCCGAGGAGGACTATTTCCCGCTG
>JALGTY010000602.1 GCA_029821145.1 Candidatus Zipacnadia bacterium | reverse complement strand
GCGCGTAGGCGAGATGCGGAATATAGAGGGGACGGCTTACGCTCCCGTGCGTGCGTTGGCAGAGGCGCTTGGCGCTCGCGTCGACTGGCAGCCCGGGCGGGTGGACGTGACGGCAGGAGGGAGCAGCGATGAGTAAGCGAGAGATGGTGGTGAAGGAGTTGCGGGCAATGGCAGACTGCGGCCAGATAAGAGCGCATGTTGCCCATGCTGCTGCCGATCTGCTGGAGGCGGACGCGCCGGAAGAGCGCGAGGGTTATTGCTTCTGCGAGGACGGCAACAGGTGGGTTTGGGGTGTCAGTCTCGGGGGCCATCTATGTGAGCACTGGCCGGAGGGCTGCAAGCAGGACCCATGCCCGATGTCGGACGAAGAAGGTTGGCGGCCCTGTATTGACGCGAAGCCGGATTGGTACTTTGCAGCTTGCCCGGAATGGAGCTCGGCTGGGGATGAGCAACCCGATCACTGCTGTGATTGCAAGGCACTTTTGGGCAGTGACGGTATCGCGCGGCGATAGCCGAGGGAGCGAGCACCGATGACTAAATGCGAGAATTGCGTGCAATACCCTATCTGCCTATCCTGTGAGCATGGGCCTACTGAGACGTGCTCGATGCGGCGCATGTGCGCCCCGATGGCGACCTTCCCGCCGTGCTATGAGAGGAAAGAAGGTCTGCCGCACCCATCCCTCTGCCCGATGTGTTCAAGGCTATCAGTCGACCAACGGCGGGTTGTTCGCGAGGCTTTCCTCGCGAAGGAGTTGCTTGCAGGCAGCGGGTGCGAGATCGTAGCGGGCGAGCAAAGGAGGACGGCATGAGCGAGCAAGAAGAGGGCCGCATGGAAATGCCTACGATATGCCTACGATGGATCAACTCCAGGCGGACGAACTGCATGTATTGTTCGATCATACATTCATCTGGGTGGAGGGCGAAAAGCCCCCGGAGGAACAGAGGCAGTGGGGAGTCATGGTTGAGGCCGCAGCCACAGAGATTATCAGCCAAGTTGCCGACGGCTTTTGCACGCGCCTTGGGATACATGTAACAGATGAACTGAGTGTTGGCCTATGCCTCTTGTTGGCTGATATGCTCGATGCTGGGTATCGTTTGGGGCGCATGGAAGGCGACATCGTCGCGCGGTGATAGCCGAGGAGGCAAACAGCGATGAGTGAGCGACAGGACGTGAAGACTGGTGAGCGGGAGATACTCCGTGCCCGTGTCATCGAGTTGGAGAATGCGCTTGCCGACATTGAGACAAGCGATTTGACGATAGCAGTTCAAGAGCGGGCCGAGTTCAGACAACAACGAGATGCGTTGGCTCTCCGCTTGCTGGCGAAGGAACAGGAGTGTTTTGCGCTGCGGGCGGAGCGGGACAAGCTGGCTGCGGGGTCGACTGGAGGCAGCGATGGCAATTGACACCGCAGAGACCGCCGCAGTGATCCAGCAGGCCGTTGAGTTTATAGTGCCCGGTACTTGGGTGCCAGAGCGCAAGCGGTCTTACAATCGCGGCAAGTTCACGACGCGCGTGGACCTGCCGGACCGCGTTGAATTCAAGGCGAAGGTGGCGCTTTTCGCGTCCGAGGCGATGCGCGGGCGAGGGCCACTCGAAGGACCGCTGGTTATGGCGATCACGTTCCGCCGGCCGAAGCCGCCGAGTTGGCCGAAGCGGGCGACGAGGGCCTACCCGTGGCCCGACTGGCCGTATAAGAAGCCTGAGGTCAAGATCTCCGAGGACGCTATGAACAAGATCGTGTACCTCGACGACGCACAGATTGTCTCGCGGCAGGAGAACAAGGAGTTTGGCGACAGGTGGGAGGTCGCAGTCAGCATTCAGACGATTGAGTGCAAGGGAAAAGAGGAGAGTGACGATGTATGAGCGGTGGATACTATTCCATTGAGTGCGACGACTGCGGCGACCGCTTCGTAGGGAACCCTGAACTGGCGAGTCTACAGGGCGATGACGGGCCAATCTACGTCTGCAAAGATTGCCGACGCGCACGTAAGTATGCGTTCGAGGTAGAAGAGGGCAAGCCTGAGGTGGCGGCTTAGTTCAGACAGGCGATGGATGTGATTGAGGAGACACTAAGAGCACTGCCCCGCAGTGACTTGGTGCTAGATGCGGGGCTGGTCTGCACTGCGGCGCTGGTCAGGAAGATAAGCAATGAAGAGTTCCGCCACTACCAATCCAGCCAGAAGGGAAAGGAATCTGCCCCATGCCGATGAAGCGGGAGCTATATCCGGATAACTGGGAAGAGATTGCGCTGCGGGTAAAAGAGCGAGCGGACTGGAAATGCCAGCAGTGCGGGAAGCAGTGCCGACGGCCAGGGGAGCTGTTCGATAGCCACACGCGCACGCTCACGGTCGCTCATCAAGATCATGACCCAGCGAATTGCAACGACGAGAACCTGCGGGCGCTATGCGCCCCGTGCCATCTGCAATACGACGCGCGGCATCACGCGATCAATGCCAGCCATACTAGGGCGGAGGCCGAGAAGACGGCGGGGCAGCTCGTGTTAGACGCGTAGATTGTGGAGCTACAATGAGAGGACGATGTAGCGATGACAAGAGCCGATGTGGAAGCGAAGCTGAGAGATCGGAAGGGCATCCCACGAGACAAGGGTCCCTGGTGGCGCAGGCTGTTTGGCCGCAGGCTGTTTGGCGAACCCTTGCCGCCGATGCGCTTGACTAATGGGACGTTCCGCAACCCGAAACCGTCGCGCGTCCCGCCGCCACCGAAGACGCCGCACCCAGAGCCACCGAAGAAAGGTGATTGATCATGAAGGGCTGCTGCCATCTGAACGGCCTTACGCGAGAGAGAAGGGACCGTCACTACGATGACCCGTGGGTAGTGGTGAAGATATTGCACACATGGAAGCCGGGGGGGAGAATGGGTTGGGTTCCGGGAGATACAAAAAGTGGCCCGCACGGCTGAAACAAATGGCTGGCTGAACCTATGGGTGAGCGCGTGGTCCGACGAAGATGGCTATCTACAGAGCATCGAACTCCACGGGGAGCGCGACGAGACCGCTTATGAGTTCGCCCAACGGATGCGCGACGGGAATGGGCGGACAGTGCCCTTCCTGCA
>JALGTY010000203.1 GCA_029821145.1 Candidatus Zipacnadia bacterium | reverse complement strand
ACAACTCTGGAATTCGGTGACACTCTGTGTCTGATCCAGATGGGGTATGTCGAAGAAATTGACAGCGACAATAGCGTGCTGAAATTGGCTAAACTGGGGCGCGTTGACGGCAGACAGCACCAGGGCCGCTGGCTGTACAATGAGGACAAATCGGTGGGCCTGCGCATCGTCAAATGCAGCGGCAACGCGTTCACAGTGGAGGGCGTTGAAGGCGACCTGGACGAGATATTCGCCGACCTCGATGGCGACGGGAGGAAGTTGTACTGGGTCAGCGACATCGGCCCCGGGGACACCTACCGCATACCGGCCATCACCTACGTCGAGCGTCGCGGGCCGCATCTGTACCAGGTGCAGGCCATGACCGACGTAGAGCTTACAGTGCCGCAGGCGCAAGTGGTGACCGCCGCCGTCAGCTCTGCCGGCAAGCCGTGAGATGAGACTGCGAAGTACAGTCGGAATCTCTGTCCTGTTCTGACGTCTAAGACAATAACATCTTGAGTCCGCAGAGCAGGGGTGTCACCGATGAAGAATCGCGGGAAGATAATCATCTTCAGTCTTGCCGTCATTGTGGCTTTGGGCGCAGTGCAGGCAGTCGGCGCATCTGTCGAGCCGCGCTTCAATGCCGGCTTCACGATCTATGACTTCGAGCAGACGCGGCCGGACAATACGAAATACACAGTCACCACTGCGATCTGGTATCCAACGACCGAGCGAGAGCGGCGCGTGCGTTACGGAGCACGGCCCATACTGGGGAGAGCCGCCCGGGACGCTGCGCCCGACCCAGACCACGGGCCCTATCCGCTGGTGATCTACTCCCACGGATATGGGGGCTCGGGGATTTGCGCTCCCTACCTCACCGAGCATCTGGCTCGTCTCGGATTTGTGGTCGCAGCGCCGGATCATGACGACGTACACAAAGCCAATCGCATCCGTCCACCGGCGGAAGTGGACATAAAGGACTACCTGGCGGCGGCTCTGAGGCTGGCACGAAGCGGCACCGACTTCGACCGGGAAGCCCATGCCTACCGCCCGCGCACGATCTCATTTGTTATTGACAGAATGCTGGCCCTCAGCGGCGAGAGGGGCTCGCGCCTGTACGGTACCATTGACGCCGATCGCATTGGCATGTGCGGGCACTCGCTTGGGTCCTTTACGACGCTGGCTTGTGTTGGCGCGGGGGCGGCCTACCAGGACGAGCGAATCAAGGCGGCTGTGTCAATCTCCGGCGGCGTATTCATGTGGCGTGCGGAGGATTATGACACCGTGCGCGTCCCGATCATGTTCATGTACGGAGAGCTTGAGTCCACCGATAACTGGCCGGTAAACGATAAGACGGGGGACACCGAGCGCGCCTGGGACAACTGCCGGGCACCCAAGGTACTCTTTGTGCTGGCGGGTGCAACGCACTTCACCTTCGCTCAGGGCTCAATGGACTGGGTACTCGGCAAGGAAACGGACTGGGGCTTGCGCACTCAGCAGCACCAGGCGATCAAGACGTACTGCGGGGCGATGTTTGTGAGGTACCTCAACGATAACCTCGAGGCCGAACAGGTCCTGACGACAAAGCATCCCTTATTCATCGAGCACAGAGTGGAGCTGCAGTAGCCTCTGCCTCAATCTGGCAGCTCAGAGTGGCCGGAAGGTCCGAGCACGTACCCCTATCGCAGCAGACCCGGTATGGCGAGGCCCCAGTGCTTCGCCATCATAGCTTCCTATCTGTGGGCAGTGCATGATACGGCGACGGAGGGAAAGAGGATGGAATACGCCTATCCGACTTACAGGATTGACCTGACTCCGGACATTGTCGAGCAGTGCTGCGCTACGGCCACGAAACTGCTGGCCGAAGTCGGCTTTGTCGCGGCACATGAGCCATTCCTGCAAAAGCTCAGGGGCAAAGCCGGGCTGCGGATTGATGGGGACCGCGTGTACTTCGAGCCTGCTTTGACGCACGAATACCTTGAGCGGTTCATTTCCTCCAAGGCGCACGAACAGGAGAGAGCCGACCGGGCAGCGCCGTCGGACGAATGGCAAATCAGCATCGCCGGCTTTTCCATGTCGGTTCTGGACATCGAGACCGAGGAGGTCCGCCCCGCCACCTGCCAGGACTTGCGCGACCTGATTAAGCTGGCCAACTCCTTCGGCATCGGCGGCTCGTACCCGTGCATGCCCCAGGACCTTCCCCCGCTGATGCGCGCTATTGCCTGCTTCAAGATCTGCTATGAGATGGCCGATAACATGCGTCCCTACGACTATCAGCAGCCCGAGCAGACTCGCTACATCTACGAAATGCACCAGGTGATGGGCAAGCGATTCGACCTCACCCTGACGGTGCCCAGTGCAATGTGCGTTGACCCCAAGGACCTGGGCGTTTTCCTGGATTTTTATCCGGACTGGCAGAAGCATCGCGACATCAATTTCCGCATTCTCGACTATGTCATGATCGGCATAATGAAGCCGGTGACGGCGGTCGGCTGCGCCACCATGACCCTGGCCGAGTCGTTGGCTATCCACATGCTGCTGAATCTGTTTGATTCGGAGATACACGCGCCGGTGGTCATGGGTGCCGGCATCCCGACTGACCTGCGCAATGCCTGTTGGGCCTTCGGCTCGCCCAGGCTGCATCTGTTCCGCTACCTGGCTTCGCAAGTCGAATGGGGGCTATCTGGCTGCGAGCCGGAAGTGTACTCTATCCCGCACGTGCTCTTGGAGACCAGCAGTGCGGCGGTGGACGAACAGGCGGCGATGGAGAAGATGTCATGCGGGTTGATGGGCGCCATGCAGGGAGCGCGGAACTTCGGCTATGCGGGCGTGCTATGCGTGGACGACTTGTTCAGCGGCGTGCAGTTCATCATAGACGTGGAGATGGTCAACTATATTCGCGAGACGATCGAAGCATTTGACCCGCATCCGGACATCATCAACATGGAGGGCCTCTACGAGGAGTGCCGCGAGGTCGCTCTGGGCGATGACACCTTCATCAGTCACCCCAATACGGTCAAGCGTTTCCGCAATATTGTGCCATCCCCGGCGCGGATTGTGCGGGAGAAGCTGAACTCGTGGCTGAGCCATCGCACTACACTCAAGGACCGCGGCCGCGAGGAGGCCCTGGAGCGCATAGGCAGCTTCGAGCCATACCATCTCCCAGATGACAAGCAGCGGGAGTTAGACAGAATCTACGCCCGCGCAGAAGCTGAATTGGGGCAGTGAGCCCGATGTCCGCGGAGCGCTCAGTCGCTCAATGCGGCCAGTTGCCCTGCTCGATATGTTGGAGGACCATTTCGGCGACGGTGTCGGGCAGCAGATGATACTGGATGTGTTCCGGGACCGCCCAGCAGGCGCGGGAGATTGTGACCTCATCGGCAACGATCTTATACTTCTGGTCGGGCTTGAGGCCGGTGCTGTTGATGCGGATGACCTTGTTGAGCGGATCAGTGCTCCAGTCGAGCTCGACGCCCTGGAGCAACGGCGGCTTGCCGAAGAGGGTTATCCAGCTTTGCAGGTATGAGTCGAACTCCGCTCCGGTCATCTCGAAAGCGAGCAGCGCCTGCTGCCTTACGGGCGAGGTTACGTCGGCGTAGTAGAGCGGGCCTTCATGAATCGGCTTGGCGCGGCCATAGGGGTAGCGGTAGGTTACGTCCGCTGCGGTCTGTACATGTGCGGCTTCGAGAAGCAGCGTATTCCAGTCCGTCTCATTGCCGCCCGGCACCTCGCACAGCAGCTTCGGCTCCTGAAGTTGCCACCGAGCGTCGAAGTGAAGAGTGGCTGGTAGCCTCGTTTCAGTCTGCCCACCGGCCAGTACCACGTCGGCGGAGAGACTGCGGAGTGTACTTGCGCTGGCCTTCGGCTTCTGGCCGGGATCGGCAGTACCCAGTACGACGACATAGTGCTGCGGGTTGTCAGGGTTGGGATAGATGAACACCGCGGTGGCATCAGCACCGTTGACGGAGATGTCACCAACTGTGAGAGCGTGTGCTTCGAACTTCACAGGCAACTTGTCGGCGAGGCGGGTGGTGATGCGATTAGCCCCCGGACCGCCGAGCAGCACCAGATTGCAGTCGCGTATGTCATCAGCAGTGACTTCAGTATCCGCCTTAATCGGCCAGTCTGCCTCGACGTCGTGAATGTAGAACCACTTTTTCCGGGGCAGGCCGATGCTAATCTTCTCAGCGAGTCCTTTGTAGGCCGCCTCGACTTCTGCGCCTGCCTCAGTTCCGTACACGATCAGCGATTTGTTGAAAACCCAGTCGCCGATAGGGCCGGACAGCTCCGGCGTCTTGAGGAGACTGGCCTCAACCGGCTCGATCTCTAGGCGCAGATTGTCGGCATATTTCATTTCCTTCTCATCGCCATTGAGTACGATGAGCAGTGGCTTATCTTTTGTCACCTGACCGCCGGAGAGGTCAAGCGACACCGCGCCGATGTTCTCGGTCTCTATCCTGATCGTCCGCTGGCCGGCGACGCGGACTTTGACGTGCGCGGGAGAGCCGTAGTGTATCAAGCGGTCTATCGTTACCCAGTAGGCACGGGAGTAACGGGGCCTGGTGCATACGAATTCGACATCCTTCGGATACTCTGGCGCTGTGGTCGCCAGCAGGCTTTCCATGAACCGGCGATCCCGGTAGCCGGGGCGCAAGTCGTGGCCGGCGACGCGAATCTGCATGTGATAGCCATTTCCGCCAAGGTCGTTCAGGGCACCGATCATCACCGGCCCGTTGGCAGTGGCTGTGCGCGGATCATGCACGCCATGATAGGAGTTGACGAGCATGTGGCGGACGTTGGGCAGCTCACCGGCGTGCATATATCCAAATGGCGCACAGGGGGCAATGCCCGCAAACAGATGGGGCATGTGAATTGCGTAATACCATGTCGCCCGGCCTCCGCGCGAATAGCCGGTCATGTGCACGCGCTGGGGATCGAGGCCGAAGTGCTGCCGGAGCTGGTCATGGACCTCCAGGAAATCCACGTCGGCGAGCCAGCCATGCTGCGTCGGCCCGGCCCGGCCATCAAGCCCGACGCAGAGCATCGGCCATTTGGTGATGGGCTGATAGCCCAACTCCACCAGCGCGATAAGACTGTAGTAGTAGTGGGAACTAGTCCCGTGAATAGCGAACAATGCCGGCCACTTGTCCGCCTTGTCGAAGCCCTCCGGCAGTGTCAGCTCGTATGGCTGGAGCGTACCATCAACCTTCGAGCGGTAGGCGCACAGAAAGACACCGGACCTGCCGGCGAAATAGTCGCGGTTCTGCTCCAGAGCGTCGAGCATCCCCTCTAGCTGGACGGCCCAGTTTATCGGCCACCAACGGCGTCTTTCGCGAGTGTATGTGGACGCCTTCTTCAGCTTTTCCGGCCCGTGCCTGCCCAGCATGTGGAGCAGGAGCTCGGCACAGTCGCGCTGGAAGGGATATTTCAGTTGCCGTCCGTCCAGCTTTGACAGGCGCTGCTGCCAGTTGGCTATCATCTGGTCATAGTCGGCTACGAAAGGCCCGGCTACATTGAACGGCTGGCTCTGGAAGCGCCGGGCATCGCCGTCGGCCTCGACCGTGCCGGCCAGGCGATAGGTGCCACAGGGCAGGTGCTCGACATCCATAGAGAACGGCTCGGTCAGGGGCTTGTCGCCGCCTAAGGTCACGGTTTTTATTGCCATCGCCGAGGCGCCGCTGCCGACCGTCTCGACCGGCTCAAGCTGGTAGTGCACTTGCGCCTGGCCTTGCGGGTGGGCCGGGGCGAAACCCAAGTGCCCTTCGAGGCGGTCGCCCGGGCCGACAGTCAGCGTGCGCACGTAGCAGTCAAACGACCCGGCCCGGATGCTGGCGAAGCGGTCCAGTTGCGGCTCTATCTCAACAGGCACCACAAGCGTGTCGGTGACCCTGTCCCCGTTTCTCAGTTGGAAGCGTAGGGCGCCCATCCCCGGCTCCGGCATCGCGACCGCGCACGCTATGGGTTTTTCGACTTGCTCGGGTGAAAACTTGTAGATGGAAGCGCCGCCGCGCTGCCTGCCAGTCAGTGCCTCCACGACGAGTTCAGTAGGTACAGGCCCCTCGCCCCGCTTGCTCACCGTAACGTGAGCGATGAACTTCCCGTGGTGGGGCGT
>JALGTY010000202.1 GCA_029821145.1 Candidatus Zipacnadia bacterium | reverse complement strand
GTGGCGCTGCGTGTGGTCGAGGTGCTCAGGGAACTTCCGGCCGATGCGCGGCCCGACAAGCTCTACGGCTGCGAGGTCTGGCGCGATCTGGACTGGATGGAGGATGATGACAAGGTGGCGTTTGACGTAGCCGGTCACGAGAACCTGGAGATGGCTCTCTTGGGCGTCTTTGACTCGCAGGACTGCGGAGGCAAGCGCTATGATCTGGCGACGATGGGCCGGCGTGTCGCCAATGCCACCTACTACGCGACACATGACGTTGATGTCACCCAGAGTATGATCTTCGCTATGGACCTGACGCCGCTGGTACAAGACCTGACGCCGCTGGTACAAGATGCCAGCGTTGACATCGCCGAGTATGTGGGCGAACATATTGACCGCTTTAGGGCGGATGTTAGAGAGCGGATCGCGAAGCTGAGCTGAAATAATTGCGTGAGACGACGCTGACATTCATAGGAACGGGGCATTTCCAGCCGGCTCCGGATAACGACACGGCCTCGTTCGTGCTCAATGGGCACTGTTTGATTGACTGCGGTTGGAATGCGGCAATTACCATGACCCGGTACGGCTATACGCCGCTGGATATTGACCGCCTTCTGATCACGCATTGCCACCAGGACCACTACCTGGGGCTGGCCGGTGTGATCTTTCTGCGGCATCTGCGGGAGAATACAGTGGATGCTCTGTGTCAGTTGGAGATCATCGGGCCTGTGGAGGATATCGGGCGGATAGTGGAACTGGCGCGTGCGTATATGCAGGTGGAGGCGTTTCAGCGGCTGGCGAATGCCAAGCCGGAAGTGGTTGGAGTTGAGCCGGGGCAGACGATTGAGGCGGGGGAGTTGAGCATAGCTACTGCGCCGGTGGAACATTCGGTGCAGGGACTTGCCTACCGGATACGTGACGAGCGGACCGGAGTCGAGCTGGGGTTCTCGGGCGATACAGCCTATCTGCCGGAGTTGGCGGAGCATTTCCGAGGGGTTGATGTGCTGGTGTATGAGGCCTCATGGGGCGTGGAGGATCCCGAGGAAGGGACTGAGGCGGGGCACTCGGGAGTGCGGCAGTCGGCGAGGATTGCCCGGGACGCCGAGGCGGGGAAGCTTTACATTGTGCATACGAACCGGGGGCAGCAGGGGGAGATCCTCAGCGCGGCGCGGGAGATATTCCCGGAAACGTACTGGCCCGAGCCGGGTATGACGTTACACCTGCCATAGCGGAGCGGAATAGGGGAGAAGAGGGGGATATCGTTGTACCACCCTCTGCCTTGTCGTGGCATGCTCTGCTCGCCAAGGCCGGGTCAGTCAATTCCGAGCTGCCCGACAATATCAAAATTCCTGTGGTATGTGTGCTCGGTTCGGCTACCGTACACGATGATGGGCACGGCGCTTTCGTGAAGAGAGCCGTGTGAGCGGACTGCGACGGGCACCTCGACAGTCTCGAATTGGCCGAAGACCGTCTGCTGGTCACCGAGCACGAAGAGGTCGCCGATGCGATCGGCCATGAGGTCGAATCGTCTGGCAGCCGCTTCGCAGTGATATGCAGCCTCCACCCCGACGCAACTCTGGAGTATCCCCAGCGCCTCCTCGCCAAGGCTTTCGTCCTGCAGGTAAATGTACGAAGCCCCGCCCAGGTTCTGGTGATGTGCCACATAGCGGTCCTTGATTATCGGGATCGCTCGTGCCTCAATCCCCTCGGATCGCAATGCCTTCTCCAGATCAACGCCACGGCTCTTCGCCGACATTCCGTGGTCGGCGGTCAGGTACACTTCGCGGTCGGTGTTGTCGTCAATAATCTCGCCCAGTATGGAATCGAGAGCCTGGATATGGCGGATCGACTCTTCCTGATCCGGGGCGTACTTATGCATCATCCCGTCGGTAGTCGAGCAATAGGCGACATCCGGGTTTCGTTCCTGCAATACTAGCCTCAGCGCCCTGAACAGCCACGGGTTAATGTCCGGGGAGTAGATGTCCTGGGCGGGCCCGATTTCGCGGATCATTTGCTTATCCGGCTTCTCAGCACTCAGCGAGTAGTCTGCACCAGTGTCGAGGAGACGCAGGAGCTTCTGTTTCGCGGTGAGCAGCGCGGTTGACATGCCCTGGGCCCTGGCACGCTGAAGAACAGTGGGGCACAGCACATACTCCGCTGACTCCATGTAGCTTTCGCGGCCGGTGGTGTGGTCCAGATAGTAGTTGGAGGTGATACCGTGAACGCTCGGCGGCTTACCTGTGATTATGGAAACGTTGTTGACGTTGGTGACTGAAGGGATGACGGACTGGCCAATCTGGAAAGACCCCTCCGCGGCCATCCGGTCAAGGTTGGGGCTGGGGCTCTTGTGCAGATAGTCCGGCCCCAGGCCATCAACGCAGATGATCAGAACCTTTCTGGGCATTCAGCACTGCTCCCACATCGCAACAAGTTGCTCTCGCGCATAGACCACGTCGGCCAGGTTCCGGGACCGCAAGTCGCTTGTGCTCACTCGTTGTCCGCCGTGAAGTGATTCGTCGGCCGACGCATGAACTCGGGGACTACTTCATCGCTCTTGACCTTGCGAATGACCTCAACAGCTCCCTCTATCCATAGATCCAGAATGGCGCGGCCTTTGGCGATGGTGGCCTGGTCCGGCCCGCCACAGACCATCTCGCCCCATTCCGCAATCCACGTGACCGGCGTCTGCACCGCCTTGGGATCGAGTTCGGACTTCCCCGACGGGCCCCAGTACTTGTCGGCCGTCCGCTCCAGCCTGATTAGCTCCGGCATAACGGCCAGAGCCACACTGGTCTCCATTTCGCCGGCGTGGCCGTAGTGCTCGGTCTCCAGAAGCGGCGTGATCTCGTCCATCTTACCGGCAAAGGGCGGAATCGAATAGACCGCATATTCGCGGCCGGTCTCCAGTACATGATACAGAATACTCTGGCTCATCGGCACATTGCCGCCGTGACCGTGCAGCATGATAATCTTGCTGAACCCGTTACGATGGATCTCATCGCAGATACAGGTCAGGTGCTCCAACAGCACGTCGGATTGGATATGCACCGCGCCCGGATGGTAACGGCACTGCGCCACGAAGGTGTATGGAATCGTTGGCATGACGACAATGGGTTCTTGTGCTGCGATCTGTTCGGCAACGTGGTCAATGATGATTGCGTCACAGCCCAGTGGCAAGTGCGGCCCGTGCCGTTCCAGGCTGCCGACAGGTATCATCGCCACGCCTTGGGCCTGGTTGCAGGCCTCGCCCAGGTCATCGGAGGTCAATTCCATCCATTTCATACTGATCACCCTCCTGTCGTGCAGGCATTTAGAGTTTCAATATGCGCTCCGCATTCTTGTAGGAAATCTTGTCGTAAACTTCCTGTGATATATTGCCGTTTGCCAGTGCATCGTTCATGAAATTGAGCAGGTTGACCAGTACGTTTTCGCGGTTGGGCGGTGCGCAGACATCGGTGCCGAAGCAAAGCTGGTCCTGAAGCTCGGTCATGAACCAATGGCCGAATTCGGGGTCGCGGCTGACGGCGTTGTAGCCGCTTCCTGCCGACAGATCGCCGATTACATTAGGATATTTGCGCATCAGCTCGACCACGCGTCCGCCCTCGACCACCGGCTCCTTGGGGTAACTGGCCCAGTTGTCCTCATTAACATCGCCACTGATATGCGACCACCACGGCTGCGAGTGGCACAGCCACACCAGGTCCGGATGCTTCTGAATCTGCTGCTCGAACCGGGGCAGTCCCAGGTCGTCTATCAAGCCATACGTTCCGCCATCTTGTGCTGCAATGTGGAATGTCAGCGGAATGCCGACCTTCTCGGTGTGGTCGAAGAGGTTCTCAACGCGCGGATCATCGAAGTAGAGATTGCAGCACACCTCACCAATGCCCCGGCAGCCGATGTCCTTGTAGTACGACAGCATGTAGCCCAGGTCGGCGTCCGGTGTGTTGTGACACTGGCGCGGATCAATGTTGCAGAATGGGATGAAGCGGTCCGGATACTTCTCCCATACCGCGAATATCTCTTCATTGGACTGTATTACTGGCACGTTGTCGGGATTGGTGCATGGCAGCAGCACGCCTTTGTCAATACCGGCATGGTCGTACATCTCGATGAGCTCCCAGGGCGTGGCGAAGCAATTGTCGCGTCCCGGCCAGGGCATCGTGCGCTTCGGCGTTGTGTGAACATGAATATCAACAACCATCATTGACACCTCCGTGTCGTTTACTGATTTGCTGTGCTGATGCGGTGTCTGTGGCTCAAATTCCCAGCACGCGCCGGGCGTTCTTGAAGGCGATCTTGTCGAATACTGTCTGTGTGATCTTGGCCTGCTCCAGGGCGTCATTGAGGAAGTTCGCAAGATTCACCAATACGCTGTCGCGGCCACCGGGTGAGCAGATATCTGTGCCGAAACAGAGCTGATCCTGGAATTCATCAAAGAACCAGTAGCCGAATTCGGGGTCCCGGCTGACCGCATTGTAGCCGCTTCCAGCGGACAAGTCCCCAATGACGGTCGGGTATTTCCTCATCAGTTCCACCACACGCCCGCCTTCCGCAACCGGGCCCTTGGGATAGGTACCCCAATTGTCTTCATTGACATCCCCGCTGATATGCGACCACCACGGCTGCGAATGGCAGAGCCAGACAAGGTCCGGGAATTTCTGAATTTCTTTTTCGAAGCGGGGCAGACCCAGCTCGTCTATCAGGCCGTAGGTGTTGCGATCGCGCGTAGCGATATGGAAGCACAGCGGCATGTTCATCTTCTCGGCGTGGCGGAAGAGATTTTCCACGCGCGGGTCATCGTAGTACAGGTTGCAGCAGACCTCGCCGATTCCGCGACAGCCGTGGTCCTTGTACCAGCCGATGTAATAGGAGAGATCCTCGTCAGGGTTGTTCATCCAGAGGCGCGGGTCAATGTTGCAGAAGGGGATGAAGCGGTCGGGGTAGCGCTCCACGATGGCGAGAATCTCTTCGTTGGACTGGATGCACCAGATGCCCTCGGGGTTGGCGTTGGGGAGCAGCACCGCACGCTCTATGCCGACGGTATCGTACATCTCGATGAGCTGCTCGGGTGTGGCGAGGGTCTGGTCGCTGCCGGGGATGTTGATACTCGGCATAGCAGTCGTGTGAACGTGGATATCTATGAACATCTTTGCCCTCCGTCAGTCTTATGGTTGGTCCCGTTCGCTCACAGTGCCGCTACAGCTTGAGCACTCGCTCGGCGTTCTTGTGCGAGATCTTCTCAAAGACCTCCTGGCTGATCTTGCCTGCGGCCAGCGCGTCTTCCATGAAGTTCTTGAGGTTAATCAACGTGTTGTCGCGATTACTCGGCTGGCACACGTCGGTCGCGAAGCAAAGCTGGTCCTGGAATTCGTCCATGAACCAGTAGCCGAATTCGGGGTCGCGGCTGACTGCATTGTAGCCGCTGCCGGCCGACATATCGCCATAGATGTTCGGGTACTTACTCATCAGCTCGACCACGCGGCCGCCCTCGACTACCGGCCCTTTCGGGTAGCCGCCCCATTCGTCCTCGCCGACGTCACCGCTCATATAGGCCCACCAGGACTGCGAATGAGCCAGCCAGATGATGCCGGGGAACTGCTGGACAGTCTTCTCAAAGCGGGGGAGACCGAAGTCATCTATCAGCCCGTAGATGTTACCCTCTCTGAGGCGACATGAAAGGTGCAGGGCATTTCACATTTCTCTGCATGGTGAAACAGATTCCACACACGCGGGTCGTCCCAGTAGAGGTTGAACGTCATTTCACCCATGCCCTTGCAGCCCTTGTCTTTGTAGTGGTTGATCACAAATGACAGGTCAACATCGGGCGAGTTGCGCATCAGGCGGGGGTCTATGTTGCAAAACGGAATGAAGCGGTCGGGGTATTTTTCTGCGATCATGAGTATGTCTTCGTTGCTCTGGGTGAGGAAGTTGCACTCGGGGATGACCAGCGGGAGCATGATTCCCTTGTCAATGCCGACTTCGTCATACATCTCGATGTACTGCTCAGGCGACGGCGGGCCCTCACTATCGGGGCCCCACGGCAGGTCTGAAATCATCGCTATGTGGATGTGCATGTCAATAAACATGTCAAGCCTCCAGTACGCTTTCGCCCGTATCGGGCGTTATTGAATCGCTTTGCCTATGCTGTCAAGACCAGGATATGCGGCAGTTCAGAGGCCGAGCACGCGCTCGGCATTCTTATGAGTTACTTTGTCGAACACCTCCTGAGAGATCCTGTCACTCGCCAGGGCGTCCTCCAGGAACGTCTTGAGATAGATTAGCAGGTTGTCACTCTGATCCAACTTGTAGCAGTCAGTGCCGAAGAGCAGGCGGTCCTGGAATTCGGTGAGGAAGGCGTAACCGAATTCGGGATCGCGGCTGACGGCGTTGTAGCCACTGCCCGCAGAGACCGCCCCAATTATCCTCGTTGACATCGGCGCTGATATGAGACCAGAACGGCTGGGAATGGGCCAGAAAGATCAGGTCCGGGAAATTCTGCAGCGTCTTTTCCAGGCGCGGAAGTCCCAGTTCGTCTATGAACCCGTAAATGCCGCCTTCTCTGGTCGCGACATGAAAAGTCAGGGGCATCCGGCACTTCTCGGCGTGGTGAAACAGGTTCCAGCAGCGCGGATCATCGAAGTAGAGGTTGGCTGTAATCTCGCCGATACCCTTGCAGCCCTTGTCTTTGTAGTGGTTGATGACGAAGGACAGATCAGTGTCGGGCGAGTTGATGGACAACCTCGGGTCAATGCCGCAGAAGGGAATCAGATGATCGGGATAGCGTGCTGCAGCGAGCAGAATATCTTCATTGGACTGGACTGCGGCTCTGGGCTCCGGCTGCGTCGCAGGCAGGATCACTCCTTTGGATATGCCGACTTCATCGTACATCTGCACAAGCTCTTCGGGGTTACCGATGCTCTTGTCTCCAAGCGGTCGCATTTCCCTGGGATAGATGGTAGTGTGAGCGTGAATGTCTATAAACATCTCTTTGCCTCCGTAGCATGTCAGGCCACTCAATGGGGACAAACGACACAGCGCTTGACTGGACAGCAACCCACTATTCGCAGCCGCCGGCGAGATTCCTTCATGGCCGGAAGCATCTTTGCTGACGCAGTCGTGTCTTATGAAGGCATAAAGAGAAGGCCCGCCTCGATCATCGAGGCGGGCCGACAGTTATAGCCTTATCACGCGCCGTTACTTCCTCATATCGTCTAGTAGATATGGTCTGCTTTGCCGAACATCGTCGGCAGGTTCCAGTCCTCGCCGTCGTTGAGGACCCATTTCGCCGCTGCCTCGATCATGTCGTCCACACTGTCGCGATACGGGCCAAACTGCTCAACGCAGAAGGCGTCATTGGCGATCAGAGCAGTGTCCGCCTTCTCGCCGACGAAGTTGGGCGCCTTGCCGACGATCTCGCTGAGCTTGTTGCAGATCATCTCGACGTCGGTGACAGGACCGGCTACGTTGAGGATGGTCGGTGGGTTAGCGGCGACTTCAAAGCCGCGCAGTGCCCGGTCAATGGCATCTCTCTGCGACACCAGGTTCACATGGGGCATCTCGAGCGAGATGTTTTCGCCGATATTGATCATTCTGGCCAGGTCAACAAGTACGCCGTAGCACAGATGTTGGGAGTACATCAGGCGGTAGTGAGTGACCTTCTGGCTCTTATGTCCGTGAGCGCTGGTGTTGAAGGCGGTCTCGCGGGCCAGGATCGAATAGCCGTAGATGCCCTGTGGGTTGAGCGTGGTCTCTTCGGTCGCGCCACCAAGAGCCGGATCGGTGTGCGGATAGGGGTTGCCGGACGAAAAGTTGACGATGCTGGAGTTGTTGTACTTGACGCCTACGTTGGCCGGCAGGATGGCATTGAGCAGAATCGCCTTGCCCGGGTCCCCGGCAGAGCCGAACTTGAACCCGAGCATGAACACCAGATTCTCCGCGTCAGGAAGAGTGGCCAGTTCATCTTCGTTGCTGAGATCGCCCGCAAAGCACTCACATCCCCAGCTCTCGAACCGCTCGCGCGCCTGTTTGGCATAATCAATGATGAATAGACCGGCGACCATGATCTTGCGGTTGGTGACGCCGGCTTTCTGGTCCGCTTTGACGAGCGTCTCGACTAGCTCGGGGCCGACCTTACCGTCGCCGCCAATTACCATGATGTCCCCGTCGAGGTTGGCCATCATTTCGACCAGCCCGTCGGTCGGCTCGGTCATGAACTCACGCAACTGTTCGACATCCTTGACATCCGAAATACCGTTCATCTCTAAGTCCTTCCATGCTGGCCCTGTATTTCGAACTACAGGGGATGATACTGTGCTGAGAACGTAGAGTATAGCGCGTGTGGGCAGATATATCAAGGGGCTGGCCCTGCTGCCGACAGAGCATCACTGCGGCGGCTTGCAGACGCGGCACGGGCGATAGCCGGCGGCTCGCGCCTGAGCTGCGCTGTCAAACCAGATGGCATTTTTCCTGCTAATCTTCATCGCCCATTTGCAGCCGGGATAGTGATATACATCCGACTTCTTGCTGCCCAGATACTTGCCGCCTGACTCTGCAGTGGTGTCATCGGGCGGATACGACCTGCTCCACAGGCCCTTGCCGGCCTCCCGCGCCTGCTTCTGCAGATAAAGGAAAAGCTCCTGGTAGCGTACATTCGGCGCATAGGTTGCAGTCTGCGCATAGCCCTGGGCGACCAGCTCGGCGTTCACGAACATATCGCCCACATATACGTAGGCCAGCAGGCGATTGTACCGGTCGCGCCGGCCTGCATCGTATTCCAGGATTACCCGCTTGCCCCCGACGAGGTTGCGATTGAACTGGCTTGCCTCATGGCCGAAGAACTCCACCGGCTTGTAGGGGTGCTTGGTCTCCGGCGTGTCAACTCCGATATAGCGCACCTTCTCGCC
>JALGTY010000201.1 GCA_029821145.1 Candidatus Zipacnadia bacterium | reverse complement strand
GGCGATCTGCTGACTGGCAAGTTGGCCGATGCGGACTTGACCAACTACGATGTGTTGATCATGCTGACCAACTGCGTCATGTACGATACCGATGACGAGCTCCAGGCCAATGTTGACAAGCTCAAGGAATTCGTACACGGCGGCGGCAATATCGTCGTCTTTCAACAGAACGGACGTACTACCTGGGACAGTTCGATCTTCCCCTACGACATGGGCCTGATAGCAGGCAGATCTACGACGAAACCGGTTCTGGCCGATGAGCGGCTGTTTGGCGGGGCAAAGGCCGATGAGTTCTGTGGCTATGTGGTAGTCTATTACCCGATAGACGTGGCCGACTCGGACAGCAACTGGCGCTACCTGGCATATGCCGATGACGAGAAGAAGCAAGGCGCGATCGCGGTATGCAAATACGGACAGGGCCAGGCGCTGATTAACCAGTTCGCCGTTCTGGATCGCATCGGCGAGCCGGTGATGCGCAGCCTGATGCTACAATCCGTCCGCTACGTACTGGAGGGGCAGTAGCATGCTGCCAGTCCGCGCTCTGGCCCCGTATCACACAGAGCACAATATCAATCCTGGACGCGTAGGTCGGGCTTCCAGCCCGACGCAGAAAAAGGAGATGTTCAAATGCACCTTGGCCTGGTCACCTACAACCTCGCCGCAAACTGGGACCTCGAGCACCTGATCACCGCCTGTGAAGCGACCGGCTTTGCGGGGGTCGAGCTGCGCACCACACATGCTCACGGCGTCGAGCCGGAGCTTGATGCCCGGCAGCGCGCGGCTGTGCGCAAACGCTTTGAAGACACCGATGTGGTACTCTGGGGCCTCGGCAGCACCTGCGAGTACCACTCGCCGGACCCCGACGAGCTGCGCCGTAATATCCAGACGACTCTTGACTTCATTGACCTGGCCCGCGAGGTCGGCGCAAAGGGCGTGAAGGTGCGACCCAACGCCCTGCCTGAAGAAGTCGCGGTCGAGCAGACCTTGCGCCAGATCGGCGAAGCCCTGGCCGAATGTGGCGACTATGCGGCCGACAAAGGCGTCGAGGTGTGGCTGGAGGTCCATGGTAGGGAGACATCGCATGTGCCCCATATCAGGACCATCATGGGTGTTGCGGATCATCCGCAGGTGAAGGTCTGCTGGAACAGCAACGATGCCGATGTCGTGGACGGCTCGATTGTGGACAACTTCGCACTGGTCAAGGACCAGATCGGCTCAGTACACATGCGGGATTTATACCTGGACTATCCCTTCCATGAGTTGTTTGCGGGGCTCAAGAGCATCAATTACGAGGGCTTCTGCTTGGCGGAGATAGAGGCGAGCGACGACCCCGAGCGCGTCATGCGCTACTATGCGGGCCTGTGGCGCGAAATGACCAAATAGAACGAATTACTCACCGACGCGTAGCTCGGCCTGCCCTGAGCTTGTCGAAGGGCAGGTGAGAACGCGATAGCGTTCGCAGCTTCCAGCCCGAGGTCGTTAAAGTCATTTGAGTGTGTTACCTTGTGCGGCTGAGCAATCCAGCTCTATGCGCCCACAAACGGTCTGTTCAGCATATTGTTTCGTTCACGAATAATGCGGGATAGAACAGTGAGCCGCCCACAAAGCCAGGCGGCGGCTCAGGCCGCTTCCAGGCCCTCTTCTGCGCGGTGCCACAACAGCCATACCACCAGCAGGTGCGCCAGGGCCGCGAAGACCATGCCGCCGAGAAGCGTCGCCCCTGGCGGGCCCGACAGCGCAATATGCACCGTCAGGTAGAACAGTAAGAACGCCGGCACGCTGGCCAGCGCCAACTGCACGCGCTGCGGGTCGAGGCTCAGGCAGGTCATCAGCCCCAGCCCGACGATGCACATCACCACCAAGGCCCCCAACACCAGGCCGATGATGATGTTGCCAATCGTCCCGCCGTGAGCCAGCACGTACAAGAACATCAGGCACAGGCCCGCTCCGGTCTGTCCGAAGTAAAAGCTAAAAGTCGCTGCTACCCAATTCGCCGGCTTTCCCACCGTTCCGTTGGTACCTCTCAATCATTATCGCGTGGGTCGGATGCCCGCCTCACATTCGGCAACGTAGTCGCCATTATACCACCGCAAGCGCACCGGCGACAAATGCTGCCCTCTTTGCATCTTGGATTGCTTAGACACAATATCCTCGCCAGCGCATTGTAGCAAGGAATCCCTGGCACACGCGGCGAAATATGAGTCAATGCCGTTCATTGATAAGGAGTGAGCATATTGAGGACATGGAAAGTCGTTGTCACCGACTACATTGAAGATGATCTGGACTGGGAAGCCGAGAAGTTCGCCGAGATGGACAATGTCCAATTCGAGACCTACCAGCTCAAGTTAGCCCCCAAGGAGGAGGTCATCGAGGTCTGCAAAGACGCCGACATTATCCTCGTCAACATGGTCAAGTTTGACGCCGAGGTCATTGACGCGCTGGAGAAATGCCTGCTGATTATCCGCCACGGCGTCGGCTATGACAATGTGGATGTCGAGGCCTGCACCCGCAACCACATCCGTTTCGCCTACGAGCCGGACTACTGCGCCACCGAGGTGGCCGAGCAGGCCGTGGCGCTGATCTTTGCCTGCACCCGGCAGGTTTTCGAGAGCCGCAGGATTCTCGAACAGGCCGCCGAAAATCAGATCTGGGATTTTTCCAGCCTCCTGCCGATGCACCGGATGTTCGGCCAGACGCTGGGCATCGTCGGCTGCGGGCGTATCGGCGGCCGCGTCTATCGCATGACGAACAGCATCTTCGGCAAGACCATAGTCTGCGACCCGTACATTGACGAGCGCCAGAAGGGCGCCCTCGGCATCCAGGATGACGATGTGGTGACCTTCGACGAACTCCTGCAGCAGGCCGACATCATCACCATCCACACTCCGCTCAATGACGAGACCCGCTACATGTTCAACAGGGAAGCGTTCCAGAAGATGAAGCCGACTGCCTACGTGGTCAACACCGCGCGCGGCGGGGTTATCAACACCGAGGACCTCATCTGGGCGCTGGAGAACGAGCAGATCCAGGGCGCGGGCATTGATGTCTATGAGCAGGAGCCGCCTGACGCGGACCTGAAGCTCTTTGATCTGGACCGGGCGACTTTGTCGGCGCATCTGGGCTGGAGTTCGCTTGAGGCGGGCTGGACGATCCGCTACAAGATATTCGATGACATTATGGCCTGCATCAACGGCGAAAAGCCGGGCAGCACCGTGAATGAAGACCTCGACCACATCCTGGAGGGGAACTACAGAGAGGTGTAAACTGCTTGAGGCAACAGCCTCAGGGCAACGTCGCGGGGCTCTGCCCCGTATTATTCGCCAACACGTGTCTCAAAACAATAGGCGCGTGGTTCAGAATAAGTGTCGCATAGCCCAAAACAAACGTCGCGTGGCATAGAACAAGAGTCGCGTGGCTCGGCCTGACCTGCGCTAAGCGCAGGTCAGGTGAGAACGCGATGTATCGCGTTCTCAGCTTCCAGCCCGAGTCAATAATGGCTAGGAGGCCGCTGAGTGGCCTTTCGCAGGCGCAATCTGCCCCACCGTGAAGCGGCCGGCGAGACATATTTTGTGACCTTCAGGCGGCTGCGTCATCTGCAGGTTGACTTGACAAACCCGAAGACGGCTCCCATAATCATCAGCGCCCTTCGCCACTTTGGCGGTCTGCGATACCGACTATATGATTACACTATTATGCCCGACCATGTCCATGTGATACTGCAGCCGATTGAGCGGGAAGGGCAATGTGAGCCACTGGCCGATATCATGCACAGCATCAAGAGTTGGACGGCGAATGAGATAAACAAAGCAGTAGGGCGTAGCGGGAGCCTGTGGCTGGATGAGAGCCATGACCACATGATAAGGGGACCAAGGGATTTCCGGGAGAAGGCGCAATACATCTGGGCGAACCCAGCCAAGGCACGCCTCATAGAGGATCCGGTCGACTGGCCTTGGTGGGGGCACGGAGATAGGGAGCACGCTGGTCTGTGAGAGCCAGCGCAGCATCCTCTCCGGCGCGTGGCATAAGACAAACGTCGGGTAGCACAAAACACAAGTCGCATAGCACAAGAAAACGTTGCGTGGCACAAAAGAACGTCGCGTGGCTCAAGATAGGTGTCGCATAGCCCAAAACAGAAGTCGCGTGGCTCGGCCTGACCTGCGCTTGGCGCAGGTCAGGTGAGAACGCGATACATCGCGTTCTCAGCTTCCAGCCCGAGTCCGTGGCCGGGGAATGTCGGAGAGGAAGGGTAAGACTGACTCGGGCTGGAAGCTGAGAATGGAACAAGCCTTGCTTGTCCCATTCTCACCTGAGCTTGCTGCGTCGGAGCAAGCTCAGGCCGAGCCACGCGCCGGTTCTGGAGGTGCGAGATGGCGAAGCTTAAGTGGCCGCTGATTGTGAGCGGAATTATCGCGGCAGCGACTTGCGCTGCATTCCTCTATCATGCACGATCGCAGAAGCAGCATACCCAGATCGCCGCTGCTAAGGATGCCTATGACTTGGCCACCAAGGTGGCTGAAGGCCAGGCACAGTTGGAAATCAACGCTCTTACTGAAAGGGTCGAGCAGCTCACACGACAGTTGGCGAGCGCACCTTCAGTAAAACACCCAGAAAGCCAAGTGGCTTGGAGTAACGAAAGAAAGTATAGGCTATATGAAGAACTGGGTCGCATGTACGGGGCCGCGCAAGAGATCAAGGCAGTCCTCAATGTCATGAAGGAAGTTGAGCGTCGCGGAGACGATAGTGATGCTGCTATCCTCGCGGTGCTGTCCTCCTTCGCAATGCAGCGTCTTCAACATCTAGATGCCAATGTGGACGACTTACAGCTCAGAGTGCCTGCCAAAACAGGGGCATTGGAGGGCCTTGCAGATGGCAATTCTGAACAGTTCCCCTCTGATCCCCAACGTTGACTATGAGCGAATCATCGTACGCGAACGCTGTTCACCACGGAAAGGCGATAACAATGTCGAAAAACTACGACCTGCCGGGACCGAAATCGAAAGAAATCCTGGACCTCCAGGATCAGTATGAGCCGAGCTGCCGGGCCAGCGCGGCGCCGGTCGTGTGGGCCGAGGCCCACGGCGCGACCGTCACCGATGTGGATGGCAACGAATACATTGATTGGACCTCGGGGGTCCTGTGCGCGAATATCGGCCACTCGCACCCGCACTGGGTCAAGGCCATCCAGGCTCAGGTCGCCAAGGTGACGATGCCCTATGCCTACCCGACCGAGCCGCGCGCCACGTATGCAAAGCGTATCGTCGAGGCCATGCCCGACCATGCCAGGAATCTCGACACCTGCTTCTTGCTCAGCACCGGCTCCGAGGCCACCGAGGCCGCCATGCGCATTGCCAAGCGCGTCACCGGCAGGCACGAGGTCATCAGCTTCTGGGGCAGCTTCCATGGCCGCACCTGGGGCGCGATGTCCATGGCCGGCATGCGCTCTACCAAGAACAACTGGGGCCCGCTGATGCCTGGCACCATCTACGCCCCGTACCCGTACTTCTACCGCTGTCCCTTCGGCTCCAGGACCGAGCAGGAGTGCGCCGACAAGTGCATCGAGTGGCTCGACCACAAAATGCGCTATGAATCCATCGGCGATTTGGCCGCAGTCATCACCGAGCCGTACCAGGGCGGTGCCGGTTTCATCATCCCGCCCGACGGGTTCCTGAAGAAGCTGCAGGAGTGGACCCACGAGCAGGGCGCGCTGTTCATTGATGACGAAATCCAGGCCTCCTTCGGCCGCACCGGCAAGATGTGGTACATGGAGCACGACCAGCTCAGCCCGGACTTCTGCTGCATCGGCAAGGGCATCGCCAATGGCATCCCGACGGCCGCGCTGATGGGCAACCACGAGCTGTTTGACGCGCTCAACCCGGGGGAGATGTCCTCGACTACCGGGGCCAATCCGGTCTCGGCCGCCGCGGCCAATGCGGTGCTGGATGTCTTCGAGAGCGAGGACCAAGTTGCGGGACAGGTACGAAGTTCTGGGCGATGTGCGCCACAAGGGCCTGGTGATCGGCCTGGAGTTCGTCAAGTCGAAGGCGACGAAGGAGCCGGCACCCGACCTGACGACTGAGATCACCATGCGGATGGCGTCTAAGGGCGTAACGTGCGGGAAGGTTGGTATCTTCGGGAATGTGATTCGGGTGGCCCCGCCGCTGTGCATCACGCAGGCTCAGGCCGCCGAGAGCATCAAGTGCCTCGACGAGGTGCTGCGGGAGGTATGACGATAGCGGGCCAGTCTCAGGTCTGTTAGGCTCTGCCGGACAAACCTTCGGCAGGCCCCTCCGCAAGACGAACGAAACGTCGTAAGCCGTTGGAGGGGCCGGCTGAACGTAGGACGCGCAGCGTCCGGAGTGAAACCGGCCCGCGACTGGACGCGAGGTGTCGAAGTGCAACTAGCCGACCGCAAACACCCGCACAGGCTGCACGAGGAAGTCTATCAGACGCACCGGACACCAATCTTTGTCACAGTGCCCACCAAAGACACCCGGCCGGCACTTGTCCCGCAACTTGCACCGATACTGAAAGCGGTTCTTTTCGACAAAGCCGACCGGTTCGGCATTGCACTGCACGCATACTGCATTATGCCGGATCACGTGCACATAGTGTGTTCCGTGGTGAGCGACCAGGGCGATTTCGAGAAATTCATTACGACCTTCAAGAGAGAAGTCAGCCGCCAAGCTCACTCTCAAGGCCACGCCGATTTCCGCTGGCAGAGAAGCTATTGGGATGAGCATGCACGGCGGGAAAACGACGTGCGAGAGATGATAAAGTACGTACTGGCAAACCCTGTCCGTAGAGGTTTGTGTGATAACTGGGAAGAATGGCCGTGGTCGGAGTTTGTGAGTTGGCCGTACGCGCCGGAGGTTTGAAACGGAGGCGGGCCAGTCTCAGGTCTGTTCGGCTCTGCCGGACAAACCTTTGGCAGGCCCCTCCGCAAGACGAACGAAACGTCGTAGGCCGTTGGAGGGGCCGGCTGAACGTAGGACGCGCAGCGTCCGGAGTGAAACCGGCCCGCAGGCGGACACATAGTTTGGCCTGTCCAGAATCAGTGAGGAGCAATGAATAATGCCAGACAACCTGAACGAATACTTCACCGGCAAGCACGATGAGGCCGCCGATATACTCATGGACCTCATCCGCATCCCCTCGATGGCCGGTGGCGAGCGGCCGGTGGCCGAGTACCTGCATGACCACATGCAGGGCTTCTGCGACGAAATCGGCTATATCGAGATCACCAATGATATCAAGAATGATGTGGACTACACCACGCCGGTGAA
>JALGTY010000200.1 GCA_029821145.1 Candidatus Zipacnadia bacterium | reverse complement strand
GTCGCGTCCGATGGGATTCTCCGAGAAAGCGCTGCTCGCTTCTTACGTAGGCCATCAAAAAAGCCCGCCTCTGGAGGCGGGCAGTGAGGTGTTGACTCTCGTTGACTACAATGGCTAATTCGTCTTCGCGACGACCTCTTCTTCAGGCGGCGGCTTGTGGAAGGCGAGGTAGCCGGGGAGGATTTCGTCGGTGCCCAGGCGGCCGGCACTGTTTGACAGCGTCATCATCCTGCCGCCCTGCAGCACCGCAATGCCGACGTGCTGGTTGCGACGGGGACCGTAGGTAAAGGGCCACACGAGAATGTCACCGGGGCGGCACAGACCATCCGCGCGCAGCTTGTAGCCCTTGCGCGGAAGGCCATTGGCCCAGTCGGCGGCATCGCCCAGGCCCCAGCCGAGAGCCTCCGCCATCGTGCGGGCGCAGCGGTGCTTCACGTGACTGACCCGGCCGGTAGCCATCTTCTCAACCGCACGCCTGATCTCGCCCTGAGCCGGATAAGTGAGCACCAGCTTGTTGGCAAAGATCGTGGTTGTCATGCCCTCGGTGAAGCTCTTGCGCCACTCGGTGAGCCCCTTGAGCCGCTGCTTGGCGGCCAGGGAAGCTGTTGCTGCTTGTTTGGTATCGGCCTGCAACTGTGCTATGTGCATATGGCCGACATACTCGCCGGGTACGATGCGCTCACTTGTGGCCAGGGCCGGGCCACGCTCGGGCGGGACGACGGGCAGCATGGCATAGACGCTACAGTCGCCGGTGTAGAGCTCGGGGACGGTCTCGGTGGCCGGCTGCAAGGCGGAGGTGGCCTCGTCGTCAACGTCAAGTGGTGCCGCACCCGCCAGCCACTGCAGGGTCGCATAGGCGTCGGAGCCGTAGTAACCGGCAGTGCATACCACGTAGATCTCGGCGCGGAGTGCCAGGCCGTCCTGCGTAGGAGTGAGGCTGTTAATCCAGCCTTCAAACCTGGCGGAGGGATAGTCGTCGAAGACGATCAGGACGGGGCTGCCCTGGCGGTACTGGCCGAGATAGTCCGGCGAAAGATCAGCATACACGCGGGCCCACTGAGTGTTGGCAACCTTGAGCAGGCTCTGGCCGACAGCGACCTCTTCGCCTTGGGGCACCAACTGCTCGAGCACAACGCCGCTGGTTGGCGCGCTAACAGTCTGGAAGCGCGGCTCGCCCAGGCGCGTGAGGGCCTGCGGTATGGGCGGCAGCGCGGACGGCCGCTGCTGCTGAGTCTCACGGCTGACTGCGCTGAGACGGCGAATGCTTTGCAACAGGTCCGCTGCCCGCGACTCACTGGTCGGTGTCCGGTGGTGGACAGTCGGGTCCGGGAAAGACGGCTCGTTGCTCGGCTTGGTTGCCACGGCTGGTTGTGGTCGTGGCGGCTGTGGCTTCACAGTTGGCTGTGGGGTCGGCTTATCGGGCGCTTTGTGCGCAGGTGGAGCCGGCTTTGGTGCGGCACGCGCGGCGTCCAGGCGCTCCTGTAATTCCTCCGCCTGCTTGTGGCATGACACAAGAGCGCTTTGTAATTCCTGGGTGGTGGCGTGCAACGCCGCATGGGCGTCTTCAAGCTGCTGGTGCTTTTGCTGTGCCGGCTTGATGGCATTAGCCGCCAACATGCCGCGGTCGTAAAGGCTCTCTCGTGCCGCAAGGTCCTGGCCGGCCTGCTCCAGCTTAACCTGTGCATCCGCGATCTCTTGATCCAAAGCACTTTTCTCGGCCTGGAGGCTCGTCAACTCGCTCTCGACGGCAGAAAGCTGTGCGGCTAAGTCGGCAGCATCTTGTTCGGCTTCCTCAACACCGAACCAGACTTCCCAGTCACCCCGGGCGGGCTGCGCATCGGGTTCAAGGCTCAGACCCGAAGCGGATGCCTCTCGGCTCAGGTCGCCCGGATGGACAGGCGCAACCGGCTGTGGGGCAGAGGGAGGTGTGGGCAAAACACTGGTCAGAGGCCGGGACACTGTGGGCGAAGGAAAACTGCGTACCGGCGCGGGCTGCAGTATGGTGAAAGGCCGGTCCAGATACCGCCGCGCCGAGGCCTCGGCCTTGCGCAAGTCCGGCAGTATGCCGAGGTCATAAAGTCTTATCAGGGGAAAGCCGGCAGCGAAAAAGCCCGGCCGCGGATACGTGTACTCCACGACCGCAGCCTCAGGAGCCTGCAGAGAGTAGATGGAGCCCAATGCGCCGCGTTGCCGCAGATAATCGCGAGGATCAATGGTGCCACTGCCGACGATCAGCCGGCCCCTGGGGATAAGCATCAAGTCTTTGAGCTGTGGGAGCGGACCCGATAAGGCATTGTCGGCGATGTGGGTGGCTGGTTTGACCACCACGTGCTTAGCGCCCCACTGAGCCGGCAGGTCAACCTGCGTGGGCATGGCAGACGTCGCCGCTGCGCTGACCAACAGGCAACAGATGACCGCAACCGGGAGACACAAAAATCTCTCGGCCGCCACCAAGTTCCTCAGCGTCCTTATTTGGTGTGAATTAGCTGTTTTCATGCGTCATTCAGTTAGACCATTATAGCGCAAGAAAGGTTCGATTGCCAGAGCCTAATGTGAATTGCATGTATTGGCAAGATTATGGTTTCTTGAATCTGACCGTGTAAGTGAAGAAACTTCCTGATGCCTCATCCAAATGGAAGCCTGCTTCGCGGCCCAGGCGGACAGTCGTCGAGCGCAGAGGATAATCCGGATCGGGCAGCAGCTCGCTCACCGCCGCAATTCCGCCCGGCTTCAATACCCGCTTGATCTCCCGCAAAGCGCGGCTCGGGTCCGGGACCTCTTGCAGCACTCCCACCACCATCACGAGGTCGAGCGAATCGTCATGAAAAGGCAGCTCGTGAGCATTGGCACGTACAGGCTGGATGTTGTGTATGTCGCGGTGCTCAGCCCGGCCGAGCTTTCGCTGCAACTGGCGCAGCATATTGAGCTGAATGTCAAGCGCAAAAACACAGCCGGTCTCGCCAACGGCTCTGGCCAGGAAGGTTGTCAATCCTCCGCTGCCGCAGCCGAAGTCCAAAGCGGACATGCCCGCCTGGACGCCGCTCTGCCGGAGCACCTTGTCGGGCGGCTGGATCATGCGCCGGAAGCGGCTGTTGAGGAATGGGCCGATGAGCGCCGGGGCAGGAAAAGTAGCATGAAAGACCTTCTTAGCCAGTCTGGCCAGCACCTGGAAGGCCACGAGAAGTCCCAGAATTCCTAATGCGATATTGGCGACCATAGAAGAATCATCCCTGCAAACTAGTGCCTACTTGAGTTGGTTTGCGTGGTATTGTCGGCGTTGCATACGCCATGGATCAAAGACATTCCTCAACGACCTCGGGCTGGAAGCTGAGAATGCTATTGCATTCTCACCTGCCCTTCGACAAGCTCAGGGCAGGCCGAGCCACGCGTTTATGAATGATGCGGGCTAGAATCTATCGTCGGCGATGCGGCGGTCCTCGCTCTCTTCGAGCCAGCCGGTGCGGACATCCTCGCGGGCGTCGAACTTCGGGACGTAGGGCTTGATGTCCAGCAGCGGACTGCCGTCAAGCATGTCAACCTCGGCTATCGTCAGAATGTTGCCCTCACGCTTCAATAGACGTACCACCGACATGCCCAGGTGATTGGGACGCCTGGGCGCTCGACAGGCAAAAACGCCCCGAGGAGTGTCATCGCGGTACGGCTTGCAGTGCAGCGCATAGCCCTCCGACTTGTGGAACAGATAGAAAACGTAGATGTGACTGAAGCCTTCGAGGTCCTTGAGACCGTCTGCGTACTGCTCATGGACCTCGACGGTGCCCTGTGCGTCTGGGGCGAATGCGCCTTGAATCGGCGTGCCCTCTTTGGAGGTAAAGGGCGTATGAATGATACCAATAGGGCGGAATTCGGAGGTATTGTCTTGCATTTGAGGCTCCTCGCTTCGTCGAGTCTCTTAGCATCGGTTTGTGGAGCGCCAGGAGATGTGGACTCCACCGTGTGTTTGTGATAATCTTGGCGGTGCTGAGCCTAGTTTACCACAAGGTGCCGGAGTGGCGGAACTGGCAGACGCATGGGACTTAAAATCCCAAGGGCTTCGGCCCGTCCCGGTTCGAGTCCGGGCTCCGGCACCAAAGCAGGGAACCGGCCTGGGAAGCTGTGGCTTGGGCACATCATCGCGTTGGACGAGGCCCTCCCGGCGACAAAGGGGAGGGCTCTATCTATTGCAGCAGTTGGACAAACGCGTGAAGGCGAGAGAGATGGCATCGAGTGGCGGGCCCGCGATACTGACACGCCTAGCCCGTATTATTCATGAGTCAAATGGCATAGGTAGCAGAATTGGACATGCACACCGTTTACGGGTACATAGAGCGGTTCTTGATAAGCGGGGCAAAATGACACAGTGTAATGGCCTCAACGACCTCGGGCTGGAAGCTGAGAATGCTTGCGCATTCTCACCTGACCTTCGCCAAGCGCAGGTCAGGCCGAGCCACGCGTTTGGTGAATTACTCGGGCTAGGTCTGTCCCGCACTGTCAGTTTCGCCCTCGGGGTGCAAGGGAAGAAGTACGCGGAAGGTACTCCCCTCGCCGACGATGCTCTCCACAGTAATGTCTCCGCCGTGAAGCTGTGCGATGGTGCGGCAGAGGTGAAGTCCGAGCCCCATTCCGCGCTCAACGACTGGCATCCCGGCGACCTCGTCCGCCTGAACGAATTTCTGAAAAATGACTGCTATCTGGTCAGCCGGGATTCCACGACCGGTGTCGCTGACGGCGATTTCCATCCTGGCGTCTGTCTGGCGCGCTGTAAGCCTCACCTGACCGCCTTCGGGTGTGTACTTGAGGGCGTTTTCACACAGGTTAGCGAACAGTTGCTCAAGAAGATCACTATCCCCGGAAAGCTCCGGCAGATCGGACTCGCACTCGCTGAGGAGTGAGATATTGCGGGCGTCGGCGGTCAGGGCAAACAGGTCGGCAATGTTACTAATCAAGTTCTCGACCTCCAGAGGCTTGCGTTCCAGGTGGTAGGTGCCGCGCTCCAGAGTGGAAAGATCCATCAGCTTGCCGACCAGGTTGAGGAGGCGGTCGGTCTGTCTCTCTATGGTCCCAATGACGTGCTCCCGCTGTTCTTCGTCCATCTCATCAGTGATGGTTGAGAGGACCTGAGAGACTGCACGGAGCGTGGCCAGTGGCGAGCGGATTTCGTGAGACAGGACAGCGATGCCATCTTCTGTCATGCGGGCGACAGCCTTGATGTCGGTTATGTCCTGACAAACCACCACCCAGCCCAAGGGCTTACGGGCGCTGCCACCCAACGGAATTGTGACGATGCGTAAATCAACCGGTTCCGGCAGGTCTATGGCAATATCTCGCCGGAGTGGTGCAGCTTCCGGAGAAACGCTCCCGACGTCGGCCGCGATTTCTGAGAGTTTCTTGTATGTAGGGTCCTTCGGAATATACGGGACCTTCATGCCCACCACGATATCACTTGGCAAGTCGGTGACCTTCTCGATCTGAGGGTTAGCCAGGACGATAGTCTGTTCATTGTCAACAAGCAGCACGCCCTCAGTGAGGTTACGGACCACGCTGTCGTTGGCTTTGCGTTCTCGTTCCAGTATCATGGATAGTCCATATGCCAACCAAGCCAGTGCAAAGACGCCGATAAGGCGTCCCGAGAGTTGCCACATCAGGGACAGTCCCTGCATTGTCGCGATCGCGAAGCCGACATATACCAAAGCGATGGTGGCTGTAGTCGTCAGGAAAGCAACAGGCAGATTGCCCAAGAACACTGCCCCGAACAGGATGGCCAGCAGCAGGAGACTCGCAAAGGGACTGTAGAAACCACCTGTGCCGTAGATGAGCAGAGATAGCCACGCCACATCCGCAAGCATCAGCACGGTTCCCAGCAACGGCAGGTGTCCCTTCGCCCACATCCCCTCCCAATCGAGAAAGAATAACAAAGTAAGGCCTGTCCGGACCCTGTCAACGCGTCTAATCAAACCGGCTTCAACGACTCGCTCGGTTCTATCTGAAATTGCCGACTCCAACCCACGCAACTCATCACTCTGTACACCCACTTCGCCACCATCTCCTTCCAAGTGAACACATCCGTAGAAGGTCGGGTTGATGTGTGTCAAACGGTGTGCTCAATCGGACTTCCTAATATGAGACCGCACTTGTTGCGTCAGTTCCTCAGGCAATGCACAGATTCCTGCTGTGCACAGTACTTACTGATACGGATTAGAGTATCGAAGGCCTCTAACCTGGATTATTCGTGAGTGAAATGGGAGACTTGGCGAGATTAGACAGACTAGCCGTCTATGAGCACGTAGAGCCGTTGTTGCTAGGTAGCGCAAAATGATACACTGTTATTGCCAACGACCTCGGGCTGCCCTTCGACGTTGCTCAGGGCCGTGAGCCTGTCGAACGGGAAGCTGAGAACTGACCCACGCCTGCGGCGCGGGTACCCCCGTTCTCACCTGAGTGTGGCAAAGAGCGCCACACTCAGGCCGAGCTACGCGTTTTGTGAATTATTGGGGCTGAAGGGCTTGCGGGCCACAATTCAGGCTGCCCGGCGTCTCCGC
>JALGTY010000199.1 GCA_029821145.1 Candidatus Zipacnadia bacterium | reverse complement strand
CCCCGTTGCAGCCGGGCACGGTGCTCAATGTCAACATCCCCAACGTGCCCGCTGATGAGATCGCCGGCATTGCAGTTACCAGGCTTGGTCACCGCAAGTACGCTGACGTTGTCGTCAAACGCGCTGACCCTCAGGGGCGCGCCTATTACTGGTTCACAGGCACACCCATGGAGATAGATTGTGCGCCAGGAACTGACATCTGGGCGGTACAGCAAAACAAGATATCACTCACCCTGGTGCATTTCGATCTCACCAGCCAGCAGGAGTGGGAGGGCTTTGACAAACTGCAGAGCGAATTGGGGCTGAGCTGAATGTCCGCTTCTTATCTGGCCCTTGCCGACAGCGGACGGTTACAGGGCCGCGTCGAGGCGGCGCTTGACTTGCTGGCTCCGTGTACTGTCTGCCCGAGGCAGTGTCGGGTGGATCGCCTCGCCGACCAGCAGGGCGCCTGCCAGACCGGCCGCCTCGCCAGGGTCGCCAGCTATGCCCCGCATTTCGGCGAAGAGCGGCCGCTGGTCGGCACAAGCGGCTCAGGCACAATCTTCTTTGCCGGCTGCAACCTTGGCTGTGTGTTTTGCCAGAACTACGACATCAGCCACCTCGCTCATGGCCGCGAAGTTACTGCCGACCAGCTTGCAGCCATGATGGTGAAGCTGCAGAACATCGGCTGTCACAATATCAATTTCGTCACACCAACCCATGTGGTACCGCAGATACTTGAGGCCTTGTCGGCGGCTATTGCAGCAGGCCTTACCGTACCTTTGGTTTACAACTGCGGTGGTTACGAGAGCCTGGAAATGCTCAGGCTGCTCGAAGGCGTCTTCGACATCTACATGCCGGACGCCAAGTACGCTGACGGCGATATTGCCGCACGGTTTTCCAACGCCTCCGACTATCCGGACCGCATGCGTGCCGCGCTCCAGGAGATGCACCGGCAGGTCGGGGATTTGCAGATAGACGAGCGCGGACTGGCGGTGCGCGGGCTACTGGTGCGTCACTTGGTGCTGCCCGAAGACCTCGCCGGCACCACCAGGATCATGCAATTCGTTGCTTCACTCAGCAAGCAGATCTATGTGAACGTGATGGACCAGTACCGGCCGTGCTACCGCGCCGACGACTATCCGCGGCTGCGGCGCAGGCTCACGGGCCCGGAATACCGCGACGCGGTACAAGCCGCTCGCGACGCCGGACTGACGCGGCTTGACGGCTGGGCGGCTTAGTCCGAATAATTCACAAAACGGGCCGGAGCTTCATACTTTTGCAAAGCCAACTACTACCTGACGCGTAGCTCGGCCTGAGCTTTATACTTTTTGCAAAGTCAACTATTACCTGACGCGTAGCTCGGCCTGAGCTTCATACTTTTGCAAAGCCAACTACTACCTGACGCGTAGTTCGGCCTGAGCTTTATACTTTTTGCAAAGCCAACTACTACCTGACGCGTAGCTTGGCCTGAGGGCCTGAGCTTTATACTTTTTGCAAAGTCAACTATTACCTGACGCGTAGCTCGGCCTGAGCTTTATACTTTTTGCAAAGTCAACTATTACCTGACGCGTAGCTCGGCCTGAGCTTTCCGTTGTTTGGAAAGCTCAGGTGAGAACGCGGTTTATCGCGTTCTCAGCTTCCAGCCCGAGTCATATCAATAGGAGGCTCACAGTGGAAAAAGACGGATGGGAACAGGCCAAGCAGGCCAGCGGCAGCGTCTGGAAGCAGATCAAGCGCGGGGGCGAGAGCGCCGCCGACGCGGCGCAGCGCGCTATGCACATACAGCGCCTCAAAGCCCAGATGCGTAAGCTCAGGTCACAGCGCCGAAAGACCATATACGCTATCGGCGAACAAGTCTATGCCCTCCACGCCAGGGGCAAGGTGCGCAACCTGGACGTGCTGGATAACTGCCAGAGCATTGACGAGTTCATGCAGCAGGTGGCGCAACTCCAGGAGCAGATCGACTCCATCCGCGCCCAGGCCAGGCAAGCCCGCGCAGACGCTCAAGAACTCACCGACGATAGTTTCCTCACCGACGAAGCAGCCAAAGAAGAGGAAGCTGCCGAAGATGAGCCAGCCGACACGGACGATGCCGATCTCGACGAAGCTCCGGATGCCGAAGTGGAAGCGGACGAACCAGAAGGTGACCCCTCAGAGTCGGACGATACCGAAGACGATTGAGCCGGCCAAACTCTGAATATCGTAACTGCTCAGCTTGGGGCGTTAGAAGAGCGGACAGGCAAGGCAGCAGGTGACAACCCGTCCCGAAAAAATTCATCCTGGAGGACAGGCATCCCTGCCTGTCCATACCGTTGCTGTTCGGAGAGGCCTCGACAGGCTAGGAAGCCTGTCGTCCAGGAAGGCTAGAGAAAAGGGCCGTGGCACTCCAATGAATTTGGACAACAGGCGTCCTCGCCTCTGCAGTTCCTTTGCAGGCCACAAGGCTAATAATCACCAACTATACATGGTCGCGTAGCTCGGGCTTCCCCAAAGATCCCGTGGGTCGGGCTTCCAGCCCGACAGCCGTTGTCGTTGTCCCCTCTGCCGGGTACCCGCGCCAAGAGCGCGGGTGAGAGAGGGGAACCAAAGGGGTGAGGGGGTCTTTCGGCCCATCAACCCATCAAATCTGATCACCATCGAAGGGTGAGTAACTGTGGATTACTGTCGGATAATTCCGTGTCTTGATGTGAAGGATGGTCGGGTGGTCAAGGGCGTACATTTTGTTGACCTTGTTGATGCCGCCGACCCGGTCGAGGCCGCCGTAGCTTATGACGAAGGCGGCGCCGATGAGATAACCTTTTTGGACATCGCCGCCACTCTGGAGAGTCGCGCTACCACCCGCGAGCTGGTTGGACGCGTGGCGGATGCCATATCGGTGCCACTGATTGTCGGCGGCGGGATCTCGTCTCTGGATGACATCGCTGCGCTTTTTGATCTCGGCGTTGCGGCGGTGTCCATGAATTCAGCGGCGGTTAAGCGCCCGGAGCTCGTCGCCGAGGCGGCCGAAGAGTTTGGCAGCGAGAGAATTATCGTCGCCATTGATGGCCGCAAGGATGCGCAAATGCCTTCCGGCTACGAGGTCGTCACTCACGGCGGCACCAGCGGCGCTGGCATGGATGCCTTGGAGTGGGCCGGGCGTGTGGCTGATCTGGGTGCCGGGCAGATCCTGCCCACCAGTATGGAAACTGATGGTGTCAAGACCGGATATGACATTCCGCTGACGGCCGGTTGTGCTGACGCCTCGGGTCTGCCGATTATTGCCTCGGGCGGCGCGGGCGAGCTTCAGCACTTCTACGAAGCGGCCACTGCAGGGAGGGCCTCGGCGCTGCTGGCCGCTTCGGTATTCCACTTCGGCACCTTCACCATCACCCAGGTCAAAGAATATCTGCGCGACCGTGGGGTTCAGGTCAGAGTCCAGTGAGGGTTTCCTACTGCGGCACCTATCGAGGGATAAATGCGAAGACGCAGATGCACACCTTGCAGATAAGATGAAGGAGGGCCCCCTGAGGGGCCCATCCCAAAGGCGAACCTTCCACCTCCAGATATACTGGATTGTTTGTGATTATACATCTTCCCTGACAAACTACAAGGATAGGCGGCAAAAGGGTGCATGTACGAACTGTCGTCCCGCCTGTCCCATCACACCATCATCCGTAGGGGCGCAATTCATTGCGCCCAATCAGCAGCGACGTGCAGGGCGTGATGAATCACGCCCCTACGAACAGGCAAGCCGAGGGTTTTGCCGCTTACCGACAATCTGAACTCGCACCCAGCAGAATAGTCGCGCCTTGAGTAGAAGCTCATCGTAACTCCTACTACGGGAGATAGCTTATGTCGCCCATTGCCTTCGACAACGAGAAGTACCTCAAGGAACAGACGGAAGCCATCCTGGACCGGGTGGAACGCTCGCAGGGCAAGCTTTATCTTGAGTTCGGCGGCAAGCTCACCTACGATTTGCATGCCGCCCGCGTTTTGCCCGGCTACGATCCCAACGTCAAGATGCGCCTGCTGCAGGGCCTCAAGGACCAGATTGAGGTGGTCTTTTGCGTCTATTCGGGCGATCTGGAGCGGGGCCGCATTCGGGGTGATTTCGGCATTACTTACGATCTGGCCACGCTCAAGGCCATTGACGATCTGCGCGACTGGGACATCCCCACCTCCGCCGTGGTGCTGACCCGTTTTCATAATGAGGCGGCCGCCGAGCGGCTCATGCGGCAGTTGGAGAGCAAGGAGATTGCCACTTATACTCAGCCCGAGCTTCCCGACTATCCCAACGATGTGGACCTCATCGTCTCAGAAGATGGTTACGGGCGTAATCCGTATGTCGAGACCAACGCCCCGCTGGTTGTGGTCACCGGCACCGGCCCCGGCAGCGGCAAGATGTCAACATGCCTTTCGCAGCTTTATCATGACCATCGCCGCGGCATCGCCTCCGGCTTTGCCAAGTTCGAGACCTTCCCGATCTGGCATCTGCCTGTGGACCATCCCATCAACATCGCTTACGAGGCGGCCACTGCCGACCTCGGGGACATTGTGATGATTGACCCGTTCCATCTCAACGCCTATGGTGAGACGGCGATCAATTACAACCGCGACGTTGACAATTTCCCCATCCTCAAGAGCATCATTGACCGCATTGCAGGTGACAGCGAGGGGACGCTGGTCTATCAGTCGCCTACTGACATGGGGGTCAACCGCGCCGGCTTTGGCATCATAGACGATCAGGCGGTGCGCGAGGCCGCCACGCAGGAGGTCATCCGGCGCTATTTCCGCCATTACTGGGAATATCGGCGCGGGCTTTGCTCAAGGCAAATTCTGGAGCGCACCGAGACGCTGATGCAGCGCCTCGGCGTGGGGCCCACTGACCGGTCGGTAGTAGAGCCGGCACGCGCCGCTGCTGCCGAGGCCGAAAAGAGGGGGCTCGGCAAGGACGGCTTCTATTGCGGAGCCGCCCTACAGCTTGCAGACGGCACCATCCTTACCGGCAAGAACTCCTCGCTGTTTCATTCCGCCTCTGCGGCCATCATCAACGGCATCAAGCACCTGGCCGGCATCCCTGACAACATACATTTGCTGCCCGAAAGCGTCATCCAGAGCCTCACCGCCCTGAAGACCAATTACCTCGGCTCCACCTCGCCGAGTCTGAATGTCCAGGAGGTGCTGATTGCTCTGGGCATCAGCGCGGCCGGCAATCCGGCGGCCAATGCGGGTGTGGAGATGCTGCCGCGACTGCATGGCTCTCAGATGCACCTCACGCACGAGCCGGGCCTGGGGGACGAAAATGGCCTGCGCAAGCTTGGCATTTGCCTGACCACCGACGCCGAACCCACCTCCCAGGGCTACTTCCTCCGCTGAAGCAACTGCCCGCACCGGCTCGGACGCACCTACTCTCCCACAATGGCCGCCAGTGCCTCTTCGGCCTCTGTGTACATCTGTCGAACCATGCCAACGCGCTGTGTCAGGGTCTCGTCACCAGCGCACAGCCGCTCAGCCTCGCTGAGACTGGCACCCATCTGCTTCATGACCGCCGGCGTGAATATCTCCGGCCCGATGATCTTCTGCAGGTCACTCCAGCCTTGAAGTCCATAGGAGGCGCAGCCGTTCCAATCCTGCATTGCCTGCTCCATGCTCATGAAGTAGTCTTTCATTGGCCGCGCCGCCGGGCCGTAGAGCTTCTCGAAGTAGTCATCCAGCAGGACATCCACGTCCAGGTCGGCGTTCCAGCACAGCTTCGCGGCCACGTAGTAGTTCAGGCCCAGCCGGTGCCAGGTATTGTCGCCGAGCTGGGTGTAGAAGCCCTCCGCCCCGCGGTCGCGGTAGTAGCGGATGTCGGTGCGCATCGTATGCACCAGCGGCCAGGGCAGCTTCGGCATTCCGCCGATTGTGTAGTACTCATAGATGAACAGGTGCGGCGATAGCTCCAGCCACTGGTCCAGTATCTTGCAGAACTCCTGATTGGGCTGAAACTCCTCCACCAGCCCATCCGTCTCCACGGTCTCGCGCGTCCCGCTGGGCTCATACGTCTCCCCGGATTGGCACATCCCGCTGCCCAGGGGGTGGTTGTGACAGAAGTAAAGGTGGCAGAGCTGATAGATGAGATTGCTCTCCGGCCGCCAGTCCTCGTCCAGCGGCGGGCGAGCATACATGGCATAGGCCCCGACCTTGATTAGCACGTCCGGGTGCTTCTGCTTGACGATCCTGGCAACCTCGTTGTTGAAGATGGCCAGTCGCCGCGAGTACTTAGCAAACCAGTCGCGGCCAGGCTCATCGAGCGCATGACATTCCTCGCACTCGCAGAAGCCGCCGCCGTCGTTGGGCGATAGCGCGATTATCTCGATGTCCGGCTCAGCATCGAGCACGGCGATGAGGTTCTTGGCAAGCTCGCGGATGACCTCCGGGTTGGAGGTGCAGAGCTGGTTTTCGTGATGGCTGCTACTGTCGGTCACGGTCCGCTGGCCGTTGACCAGCGCGAAGTACTCCGGGTGCTCGTCATAGTAATCGTCGGGATTCATCAATTCGGCGAAGGTGTGGAAGTTCCACCTCCAGTTGACGCCAACGTCTCGATCTCCCGCCTTGACGTAAGCGTTCATGCGCTGTCGCAGCGCCCACTGTCCATTGCCGACCCAGCGCACGCCAAATGACGGCTTGACAACGAGGTCCACGGTGCCCATTTGCAGGTCCTCACAGCGCGGCACGTGCTCACCGATTTCCTGAATCTGCTCACTTCCTCCCATGAACCAGCGCACCTCGAAATACCGCTCCAGCAGCTCATAGATACCGAACAGCGTCCCCAGGTCATTGCGGCCCAGCACTATCAGCCCACCCGGAATCGACCGCAGTGCGAAGCCGTCGCGTCCCGTGGTCTGCTCGTCCGTCTCAATGCCGGCTTCACTGGCCGTCTTGGTCTCACCTATGAGGAACGAGTAGGGCAACTCCCTGCCGTCCCCCTCCTTGATGATAGGCATCTGCGCTCCGGATATCTTCTCGAGGTAGTGTTGCAGCTCAGAGGCGGCAAACTGCTCGAGGTAGGATGGCCGAGCGGGCGTGATTATCTGCGCCCTAGGCTGCCCGGCTGCTGCTATCTCGGCGAACGGTTCGGCCGCAGGCTCGTAAAGTGTGTTACTGGCTCTCCCCATCAGTATCATCCCTCCCGGCAAGAGATACTTTCACAAGACTGTCTTCTTCGAGTAGTGTTCATCATAACGCAACTACTCACCTTGCGGCCTTATGGGGGCTGTTTGTAGGGGCGTGATTTATCACGCCCTTGAGGCCGTTATTGGTTGGGCGCAATGAATTGCGCCCCTACAACTTAATGCCGTAGGAGTGCATGGCACCCTCCAGGCGTAGGCGGGTAGTCACCCCACCTCATAGATCGCCGCTGCCGCGCCGGTGACTCGAAGCTGTAGCTTCTCCGCCACGTCCGGCAACGACATCTGACATAGCTCCTGCCCGTCAATCGCCAGCGCGTAACTACCACCGCGGCCGACCAGCTTGAGCTCATGCTCGCGCCCGTCGCAGTAGATGTTGGTGACCGGTTGGCGTACTATTACCCGCCGCTCATTCTGCTGCTGCAGGCTCACCTCGACGCCCTCGCTGAGGTCCTGCCAATGTTTCGGCGCAGCGCCCATGAAGTAACACATGTCCAGCGCC
>JALGTY010000198.1 GCA_029821145.1 Candidatus Zipacnadia bacterium | reverse complement strand
AACTCGGCAAGGTGCAGGTCGGCGGCATCAAGATTGCAGCCACGCACCATCCGTATCCGCCCCACATGGCCGAGATATCCGCCAACACCACTCAGTTCCTGCTGGCGCACGCCTCCTGGCATTCGCAGATTTGCCTGTCCAACGTGGAGGCCGCCGGCGTAGGCGCAGGCGTCTATCGCATCAGGGCCGATGTCGCCAACACGGGCCGCCTGGCCACCAACGTCATGTCAACAGGCATAGGCAGCCGCACTGCCGAGCCGGTGTCGGTGAAGCTGGAAAACGTGGAGGCCGCAGAGATATTCTCGCGCCCGCAGGTTTATGAGTTCGCAGCTCTGGGCGGCGGTGGTGGAGGCCAGCAGATGGAGTGGTTCGTGAATGCCTCGCCGGGCGATGAGATCACCATCACCGCCTCCCACCCGCGCGCCGGCATCGTCAAGGAAACGCTGAAGCTGCGCCAGCCCGGATAATTCACCAAACGCGTAGCTCGGCCTGACCTGCGCTTAGCGCGGGTCAGGTGAGAACGTGATTCATCGCGTTCTCAGCTTCCAGCCCGAGGCCTTTCTAATCGCGTCACGAATAATGCACGGTAGACCGTCAGCGCCCCTCTGCAATCAGCCGCTCGACATTGCCAGCCAAAACCATCTCCAGCTCGGCATCTGACAAGCCGAGTTGGAGTACTTTTTCCAGTTCGACTTTGGGGAAGTTGTGGAAGGGCAGCGAGGTGCCCGAGACATCGGAGCCGAAAATGACGCGCTCGGGGCCCACGCCCTCCAGGATGAACTTCACACCCTCAAGTGCGTGCATCGATGTGTCGAAATAGACACGGGGGTTGTCGAAGAACACCGGCATCTTGTCCACGCCGCCGTTGAGCATGCCACAGTGCGGAATGATGACCGGCGTCGGCATCAGACGCTCGATGAGCTGCACCGTATTGTCGAACTCCTCCTCGATGATTACCGGCATGTTTCTGTCGCGGACCCCCTGGATGAACGTCTCGCAGGCCGGTATCTTGTAATCATAGCGCGGCTCGTCGTGGTGCCGGTGCCATTTGATGCCGACATATTCAGAGAAGTTATCCGGTATCACATAGTCGTTCCACACAAAGTAGTACGGATAGATGGCCTCTTCGCCTTTGGCCGAATCCAGGCAGTATTGATTGGCTTTGGCGCGTTCTTGCGGATCATCCACCTCCCGGTACATGTCTGCGGGTTGGGCGAATATGACTGCTCCGACTGCGCCGGCGTCCTCAAGGTCGGCCATCAGTTCTTCCTTGGTGTAGGGCTTTCTCATGTTGCACAGGTGAATGTGGGCGTCAATAATGCGCATTAGTCCGCTCCCTTCGTGTTGCCGTGTGGCTTGTTGTCGTTGCCTTTGCCATTTCCCCTCTCCCGTTTCGGGAGAGGGGCCGGGGGTGAGGGCCCATCATCTGGTCTGCATCGTCCTGGCAAGCTTGTCGGCTTCGGCGACGATCTCATCAATCTGCCTGAGCTGCTCGTCCGAAAGCGGGCACTGGTTTTGTGCTTGTGCGGTGACCTTTCTCGCCTTGGCCTTGGCGTTGTCGAGCATGGTCACCGGGTCTTCGGCCCAGGCCATCGGCACCCGCCGGTCCATGAGTTCCGGTATCCACAACTCCTCGCGGTAGTACTTGGCCGTATGCGGCTCTGCGAGGAAGTAGGCTCCCTTCGGTGCCACTTCGCAGATGACCTCCTCGCCGATGCGCTCTTCGTCCACTGCCACGCCCTGCAGCATCCGCTCGAAATAGCTCATCAGTTCCAGGTCAATCATGAGCTGCAGCACGCTGCCGATGTCGGCGAAGGCGGTGATAGCCAGCGAGCCGAAGTGTCGCGCACCGCCCATGATTGCGAACAGGGCGCACAGCGATTTTTCCATGAGTGACTGGATGCCGGGCACTTTGGCGGCAGTGGTCGGACCGCCGCCGACGGTGTATTCGCCCCCGAATATGTGCGCTGCAAGCTGGCTCGTCGCCACTCGCAGCACATCATTATCCGGCCCCGTCTGCGTGTGGATGCCGGTTTTCATGTCGAAGGTCAGCGGGCCGGCGTTCCAGCCCATCAGCCGGTCGTCCACAGCCATGCCGATGACGTTACAGCCGAGCACCTCGGCGGTTATCTGCGCCAGGCAGCCGCTGATCGTGGCCGGTGTTGCGATCCCGGCCACCGGCATCGTCGAAATCTGGAAGGGCTGATCCAGCAGTCGCCGCGCCTCCATGCCGATGCGGATGTTTTCTTCACTGATCATAAACGGCGAGTTGTACCAGCACTTGGCCGCGAAGATGGGCTCCTTTTTCACCTCTTCTTCGGTGTAGCCGGCCGCCATCTGCAACTGGATCATAAAGGGCAGCATGTCGGCGTTATAGACCGACACGCGCCAGGGACGTGTGCTGTTTCTTATGATCAGCGCGAAGGTGTGCACGTCACAGGTATCAGCCGGCACATCCTGAGGGATGAAAGTAGGGTGGCAGCGGCCGAGGTCGGGGAACATGTCGCAGATATGGGAGAACTTGACCTGGTCCTGGCTGGTGGCCGGCCGGATCTGGTCGGTCTCCAGATCGTGCGCCCACAGCGCCTGGCCCGAGGCACAGTAGTCGAGATGATCGTTTTGCACCGCCGCCGGCCGGCCCGGCCCCAGCTCTTTGCGTCGCTCTTCTATGGCCCCCAGTACCTTATCGCGCACCGGCTCGGGGAAGCTCACCAGCTCCCCGTCAATGTGGCAGCCGAAGCTGCTCAGATGGTCGCAGAATTCCTCCGTGCCCTGGACCCGTAGCGGCACCTTGGCCCAAATTCGCTGAGCCGCCGCCCAGATCTGTTCCAGCTCCTGCTCATTGAGCACTTCCGGCGGGCGAGTCAACAGTTTCATTGCCCATCTCCTGTCACACGCATCTTCTGGCAATGTTCTATGCGAACTTCTCCACAGCTTCGGCGCTGTCCTCCTCAGCACATCTGACGGCATTTCGCTATCTGATCATCCGTCAAGGCGCCGCGATATTGACTTGACTTCTGCTATTCCATCTCATATACTTGCGCTGTTGGAGAGCGATTGAGCAGGCAAAACTACTGGGAGGTGAGCCACTTGCGAACTTGGCTCGTGTTTGCAGTTGCAACTCTGGTATTGGCTCTGGCGTGTGCTACGGTGACGGCTGATCCATATCTCTCGATTTGGGAGACGGAGACAGCGGAAAGCAATATAACTAATAGTTGGGTGGGTTCTACCGGCATGGTCATGACACCGAAGGCCACAACCTGTGTGCCCCAAGGCATGATCGGCAGCTTCCACTGGATTGACGTCGCCCCTAACGCGGCCGACATCTGGAGTGTGAATATCGGTATCACAGCCAATCTGGAGATCGGCGCAGCTCGGCTGAGCCAGGAATGGACCGGTGCGGCTTCAGAAGTCATCGCTAATGCCAAGTACAACATTGACCTGGGGCGCTGGACTGAGAATCCGCAAGCGCCGCAGGCCGCGATTGGCGTCTGGGACATCGGCAACGCGGCCAACCGCACTTACTATTTGGTATTGACCCAAGACATGACGATCCCTGAGGAGGGCCAGATCTCCAACTTGCGAGCGAGCATCGGTTATGGCGACACCGACGCCAACGCCGGCGCGATGGACGGCATCTTCGGGGGCATTGAGTTTGTGCCCTTTGAGTCAGGCCTGGTGAAGCTCGAATACGACGCCGAGAACTTCAACGCCGCGCTCTGCTATTCGTGGTCAGATAGAGTGTCACTCGAAATCGCCTCTATTGACGGCGACCTCGGCGCTGGTATCAACTTCCAAACCGGCTTCTAAGCCGCCTGTCAACCAAACAGAAGCAAACCAATGGGACGCCCCGCGCAAGGGCGTCCCATTTTCTATCTCCGCCGCGTAAATGAGAAAAAAAGCCGGTCAGGCAGCCGGCCCTGTCAAAACAGAGCAGCTTCAGGCCTCGCCTCAAGCGCCCGGGAGGTCCTGCAGGAACGGGTTGCCGGCCTTCTCTTGGCGCATGGTCGTGGCGGGGCCGTGGCCTGGGTGAACCCGCGTCTCATCAGGCAGCGTTGATGCCAGTCGCCTCAATGAGGCGATCATCGCTTGGGTATCCGCGCCAGGCAAATCCGTCCGGCCGATGCTGCCGGCAAACAGCGTATCACCGCAGAACAGTGCATCAGCCGTTATGAAGCACACGCCCCCGGGCGAATGTCCCGGCGTGTGCATTACGCTGATGTCGAGCCCGGCCAGGTGCAGTTCGTCGCCCTCGCCAAGCTCCACATCAACACCACAGGCCTCCACCCCACCGACCAGCGAGGCCCAATATGGGTCCGGCTTTTTCGTCATCGCTGCATCAGCCGCGTGCGCATAGACCTTGGCTCCGGTGGCGCGTTGGATTTCGCCAGCGCCGGCAATGTGATCCACGTGGCCGTGAGTAAGCAGAATCGCCTCGACGCGCTTCCCCATCTCGCGGGCTTCTTCGAGGAGTACTTCCGGCTCGCCTCCGGGGTCTATCATCACGATGCAGTCAGCATCGTCGGCGCCTACCAGATAGCAGTTCGTGGCAAGGGCGCCGACGGTCACGGAGCGTATCTTGAGCATAATTCATGTTTCGCTTTCGTATATTTCCTGGTCCCAGCCGACCCGGGCCATCTGCGATGGCAGAGCGGCACGCAGGTGCCAGCGTCGTACCCAGTCGCGGTCGTATTCATCCAGCGGCCCGGCCTGCCGGTAGGCCTCCATCGCCGCAGCCGGGTTATCTGTCAACAGGAGCAGTTCGCCCATCAGGTAAAGATAGACCGCATTTTCGGGGTTGATCTTGTAGGCGCGCCGCAGTTGCTGCAGAGCCTTGGCAGAGCGCTGCTGGCGCACATAGACGATGCTGAGCCGGACGTTGTAGAAATCCTCCGCCGGCGAGCAGGTGATGGCGGTTTCGTATTCGGCGGCCGCCGCGTCCCACTCCCGTCGCCGGGCATGCAAGTCGCCCAGCTTGTGGTGGTAGAAGCTGTCTGTGGGGGCCAGTTTGATGGCCTGCTCAAACTGCCGCCTGGCGCGCTGGAAATCTCCGCGCGCCAGATAAAGCTCCCCCAGCCGGCACTGGTAATAGTGCCTTGCCGGGTCGCATTCCACCGCCTTTTCCAGGGCCCGCACCGCTGCAGCAAAGCGGCTGACGTGGATCCAGAATTCGGCCAGACAGAAGTGGGCCTCGGCATGACGCGGATGGATGCTGAGCGCCTTCTTATACGCCCGGTAGGCCTGCTGGGGCATGTTGGCCGCAAAGTACGCGTCACCCAGCGCCACCGAGGTATCCGGGTCATGCCCGTCGAGTCTGCTGGATTTCTCGTACTGGCCAATGGCCTCTTCGATGAAGCCCTGCTCGGCCAGCAGATCCCCCTGCAGCCGGCGATTGGTGGCTTCGCGCTTGCGTGTATTTTTGCGCTGCGATCTTGAACGCGCCATTTCTCTCAACTGCTTCAGTCAGGACTGTCAATGATTAAGGTCACGGGGCCGTCATTTTGCAGGCTCACCTGCATGTAGGCTCCAAACTCCCCCTTCTCAACGGGTGCCTCGAATTCCTGCACCAGGGCGCAGAACTCGTCAAAAAGTCGGCTTGCCTCATCCGGGTCAGCAGCCCCGGAAAAACCTGGCCGCCGGCCCTTCCGGCAGTCCGCGTAGAGCGTAAAATTCGGCACCAGCAGAATCGAACCGCCGGTCTCAGCCACCGACAGGTTCATCTTGCCCTGATCTTCTGGGCCATCCACTGTAACTGCTCCGGCCCGTCGCCGTCCGTAAAGCCGGCCAGCACCAGCAGCCCCGGCCCGATCTCTCCGATAGTCGAGCTCTCGATGGCCACATCTGCCCTGCGCACTCTCTGGATCACTACCCGCACACTGCTACCTCCTCAACTATGGTCCTCCCGATGAGAGTTTCCCCCGGTCCTCCAGACGGCTGAGAGCGGCCTCAATCTGTTAGATACTAACACAACATATGCCCAACATCCAATGCCTTAGATTGGCGCAAATGGGGAAAAGGGGCGGAGCGGGTGTAAGAGGGGCTCCACGTGCGCCGGCGGCAATAGCATCCACCAGGGCCTGGTTGTCATCGTAATCATAATCGCGGTCGTCTCCGCTGCCACCAAAAAAGAAGCGTCTGTCACCGGCGATGACGTCCGACAGAAAGCCCGCCGCCTCCTGCGGAGTGCCCAGGTTCGGAGAGAGATAGAATACCGGCGCCAGCATATCTGCGTTGTCTTCGGCGTGTCCGTAAATGGCCGGATTATCCGCCATTGGCCCCTGGGCCGCGATAATATGTGCGAGCGTCGTGCCCGGATAGATGCGCACACCGAGAGAGATGCCGGCACAGGACGGCTCAGCGGCCTTTGCGAACTCGATGCTCTGGCGAGCAGTCTCTCGGGTCTCGCCGGGGGCGCCGATGAGCAAATCAAGCATCACCGCGAGGCCGAACTCACGGCACAACCGCACAGCTTCGAGGGTCTGGTTGCAGGAGAAGTCGCGCCCGAGGCGTGTCAGCATTTCATCGTCCCCGCTGTCGGCTCCGAAGTTTATCCCTACGCAGCCGGCGCGCTGCATGAGGTCCGCAAGTTCGGCCGAGAATGGGTGCGGGGTGAGATAGCTGTACCAGTGAATCCTCGCTCCGAGGCCGCGCCGGATCAATTCATCGCAGACTGCAGCAGCATGCTCCTGAGGCACGTTGAATTCGCTGTCGCAGAGGTGATAGACGTCAATGCCCTGACCGAGTAAGTTCTCGACCTCGTCCGCAACGGCTGCGGGGGAGCGCGGTCGGATTCGCCGGCCCTTGCTCAAGGGGTCGGCGCAGTAGATGCAATTGCGGTCACATCCGCGCTTGGTTTCGATGCCGAGTTGGCCGCCGCGTTCGAGATACAGCGCATTGTCCATCGTATCTCTCCGGAGAGCTGACTGGCTCAGTATCTCCGGCCACTCGGGACAGTTGCTGCGGATGCCGTCAGCCTCGCGCCACAGCAGCCCGGGCACATCCTGCAGATCCAGCTCGCCTCGGAGCGCACGGAGCAGTAACGGGACCGCCTGTTCGCCGTCACCCAGCACCCCGTATTCCACGCCGAGCGCCCGCATAATCGCTGCCGGAGCAACCGAGAAGCCGGCACCGCCCACTACAATCGGCGCCTTAGTGGCCGATCGAGCTGTGGCGACGAACTCCGTTAGCTGCGGTACGAATGAATGTGAGCTCAGCAGCATGCAGTTGTCGGTATTCCGAAAGGTGATGGCGACAAGCTCGGGATCTGCCTTAACGAGATGGCGCTCCAATGCAGCCGCTGGATCGGTCTCGAAACAGAGGTCCACGACTTCGACCTCTATCCCCTGGTCGCCGGCGGCCTCAGCGATGTACTCCAGTCCCAGCGGCGAAATCGGAGGCTTGGTCACATTCGAGTTGACCAGTGCTATGTCAGCCATTGCTCACTCACACGCGGTCAATCAGGCTTCAGTGGCTTCGGGTATCTGCAGACCCGGCGCGGCCAGGTCAATGAAAGCCTGGAGCATGACGCGCTTCTTCTCGTCTGAAACGCCGATTGCCCGGCCGTCACCGTAGTCGCTGAGGATGAAGCCGCCTGAGGGCGTGGCCCACTGCCGCAGGAGCAGCCTGGCTTCGGCGCGGATTTCTTCGGCCGACCTCCAGGGCAGGGTCGTCTGGATGTCGCACAGCGACTCAAAGCAGATGCGGCCCCGATAACGCCGCCCGATCTCCTCGATGCCGAGGTTGGTGGGCTGCTGCAGGTTGAGGACGTCAAGGTCGCAGTCAATCCACTCCTCGATGACTTCATTGATATGGCCGCAGGAGTGCATCCAGGCGTGCATCCCGGCCTGGTGAATCGCGTCATAGAGGCGAGCGTAGCGGTCCTTGAAAAACTCCCGCCACATCGGTATGGCGATGAAGTGGTTCTCCTGGGTGCCCCAGTCGTCGGTCATAGCGAAGCCGTGGACGCGGCCTTTGAAGCGTCTTCTGATCTCCTGGGCCACGCCGACCGGGAAGGCCAAGACCCTCTCGGCCAGTTCGTGGACTGCCTCGGCTTGCTCGTACATCGCGATGAAGAGCTTGTCCATCCCGTAGAGGTAGTGCATACGTTCGAAGAGAGTGAAGCCGCAACCGACCAGGACGTACTTGTCGTCGGCCTGGGCAAGCGCATCTTCAATGTCGGCGTAGCGGGCCGGATCGTGTGGGTCGGGCCAGTTGATCTCGTCCATGTGGTCGAGACTGTCCAGGGGATGGCCCCTGGGCTGGCCCATGTTGGTGATGCCGGTTTCCGGGTCGGGCTTGTGCCACACGCAACCCCACTCGTCTTCATCGGGTCGGCCGGGCTCCCAGCCCTCGGCATTGCGGAGAGGCACAGCATGAGTATCATTCACGTCCAGAGCGGCGAAACGAATGGGTAGGCGCTCCGGGGTCTCAAACTCAATGGCGCGACGCACAATTTCGTAGGAGGTCATCTGGCTGCCTCCTCTGAGAGGAGCCGGCCCGCCGAAAGCGAGACCGTGCGCTGAGCGTAGCTCTCAACCAGCGGATCGTGCGTGACCACTACAACGGTGCCGCCCTGGCGGTGAAAATCAGCCAGATATTCGAAAATCTGAGCCGAGTTGTCCGGGTCAAGGTTGCCTGTGGGCTCGTCGGCAAGGAGCAGGCGGGGATGGTTGATGAGAGCTCTTGCTACGGCGGTGCGCTGCCTTTCGCCGGTGCTGAGCTCGGCCGGCTTGTGGGTCAGACGCTCCGACATGCCGAAGCGCTGAAGCAGTTCGCGCGCCTCGTGGCGGCGGATGCGGCCGGGAAGCAGGACAGTAGGAAGAGCAACATTGTCAAGAACGCTGAGATAGGGCACCAGATGAAACATCTGAAACACGAAGCCGATATTCTCGGCGCGGAAGCGCGCACGCTCTCGGCCCGAGACGGAATAGATGTCTGTGCTATTCACTACCGCCTTCCCGTCCGTCGGGTGTATCATCCCGGCAGTGGTGAGCAGTAATGTGGACTTCCCGCTGCCACTGGGCCCTCGGATAGCCACGAACTCACCCTCGTGGACGGATAAGCTGACATCGCCGAGGGCGATAATGTCGCCTGTTCGACCGCGGTATCGCTTGCTAAGGTTGTGCAGGTGAATCACCGTCATTCCTCCCTCAGCACCACGGCCGGATCCTGACTGATAGCGATGACGGCCGGTAGCATGGCGGCTAAGGCCGCGATGAGAGGCGCGACCAGCAGCGTCGGAATGAGAAGGTCGTAAGGGGGCCGTACTGCACTGAAAGTGAGCTTGAACATCTCCGGTCCGTAGTGCATGGCCACGGCGGTCCCCACGAAGAAACCTGCTAGTGCGCCGAGCAGGCCCATCAAGACTGCCCTCCCCAGAAACAGGGCCGCGATATGCCCCGAGCCGAAGCCCAAGGCGCGAAGGATGCCGATCTCCTGACGCCTCTCACGGACGTTGAGCAGCGCCAGGAACGCTATCCACGCGGCACACACCACCAACACCGCCACCAGGATCAACTCGACGTGTTGCTCGACCATGAGCCGGGTCTGAGAGCGGGCGGCAGCGATATTGCGTAGCTCCGTCACGTGCGTGCCGGGCAGGACCTTGGCGATTTGCTGTCTCAGGACCGGCAACGAATCGCCCACGCAGAGACAGTGGAGGGCCTCAATGGCGTTGATGCGGCCCGCCATACCGAGAACCTCCTGAACCTCGTGAAGATGTGCATAGATGCGGGCGTCCTGCTTGGAGCCGTCTTCGAGCAGGCGGCGCGCGATAGTCAGGTCCTTGCCCAGCACCTTGATGGTATCCCCAGGCTCGAGACCCAAGGATTCAGCTACCGCATACCCGACATAGCACTCGCCAGGAGCGATCCTGAACCCCATCGGGGCCTTCTTGCTGGCATCTGTGGCGGAGCGCTCTGGCAATATCCCGGTCAGCAGGACCTCGTGGCCTTGGTAGAAGACTTTCTTCTGAAGCGTGGCCACATAATGATCCGCAGACATGCCGGGGGTTTGGGCCAGGCGTCGGACGTACTCCTCAGGCATGTCGCTGCTGGCGAAATCCGCCGCCCAGAAATCCGCCATGTCTGTCCCCTCGGGCACGATCAGCAGGTTGAAACCAAGGTTGCGCATCAGGCGTTTCGTTTCGATATACGAGGCGCGGCCCATCGTTTCCAGCCCCACATACAGGGCGACTGCTGCGACCACGGCCAGGAAGCCGAGGAAGAAGCCGGGGAAGCGGTGACCGATCTCTCTAAGGAGCAGGCGCAATGACCACATTTCAGGTGCTCCGGCGTTGCCACAATAGGATGATTATACTGCCGATGATGGCGATGCAGGCCAAGGCTGCGGCCACTATGAAAAGCACTCGATGCCCGCGCTGTCCTGCTGTCGGCTCTGCGACGCTCAAGTCCGCCTCTTCGCCTGTGGTCTCCTGCGGCTCCACGGGAAACTCCATGTAGCCTGTCTCCGCAGGAGGAAGGGCCCGCTCTGCTGCTTCGGCGTCTGCCTCGCCGAGGCCAATCCATACGCCCGCCAGCGTATTGAGCACCGCCGGGCTGTTGGGATCGAAGCCGAACTGGTCGCGAACGCGAAGGTCGAGGTCCTCGCCCCAGATGACCGGCGCGGCAGGCCCCAGCAGCCAACTGGGATCACTGGTGCACGCACAGTTGCGCCCCAGCAGTCGGAACAGGTCCAGCATCGTCATCTCCGTGACCTCTTCAGCCGGCAATACCGGCCCGACTCGCCGAAGCATGCCGAAGAGCACGGCCACCTGTGCTTTGCCTGCGTCGCCCTCATTGAGGCCGAGGCTCCATATCAAAACCTGCTCATTCGGATCATCGGGCGAGATGGTGATGATAGGGGGCGGCTTTTCTATCTTGTGGCCCATTTCGGTCCTGAAACCGACAAGAGCTTCTGCAGCGGCGGCAACCTCGGTCTTGAGCTGTTGGTTTTCGGCTGCGTCGGCGCCTTCTGCGATAATCACCACACACCAATCGGTGATGATATGCTCGATTATCTCCTCGCGCACCGGCGATATGACCACCTCCGAAATTGCCTCACCGATCGCGTGCTCAGAAAGAGCGCTCCCGCTCAGACTTGGTAGCAACATGGCCTTCTGGCGCGGCGAGATGAGTATTCCGGCAGGCAGGTGTTTTGGGCTCAGTTCATAGAAGTGACGCCGGGCTTCGTGACGCGGCTGCTGGTCCAGGTTGACTACCTCGGCTTCGACATTCGACGCCCGCAGCCAGGCATCCGAGGCGTCCGCCAGCCATCGCGCTAAATCGTCCTTTAGCGGGGTTCCATCTCTGACGAACACAACGATTCTGTATGGGTTCGGCTCGCGAACGATGAAACCGGCTTCCTGGATGCAGTACGGACATCCTAACACGATGGGCAGAAAGCAGAATAGCCAGACTGCCCCGACTGCCAGGATCACGTGTCCCCGTGAGATGGATCGCCTGGAGGTTATCGCAAGTGCCTCCCGCATTGCCGACATTGTGATTCGATTTCCCTCACGTCAGTGCGTAAGCTATGGTACTTTGTGGAATTGTGTTTGTAAAGTTCTGCGGTTGGAAGGAGTTCGTGGTCTGACGGCGAAGTGCCATGATAGACCTAGCGGACAAGACAAGCAATAACGATCAGTTAACAGGAGTTGTGGACAATGAGCACCCGTTTTCGGTTTTTTCGCCGTTCTGCTGTGATGATTGCGCTAGTGCTCGGCATAGCCTTTACCTGGATCGGGTATGCCGCAGCCACCAGCCCGGGCAGCAACAGCAGCGATTGGCCCGCCTACCTTCACGACTATGCGCGCAGCGGCGTTTGCCCGGCCGCTCCGGACTTGCCGCTGGAGGAGCACTGGGCCTGGACCTCGCCGACCCCGCCTCATTCCGCATGGCCGGATCCGCACGGCGTGGCAGTCGAAGGCATGGGAGATGTCAACCTGGAAAGGCCGAGGCTGAAGTTCGATGACGCCTTCCACATCGCTGTGAGCGATGGTGCTGTCTATTTCGGTTCGACTGAGGACAACAAGGTTTGTTGCCTCGACCTGGCTGGCGGAGAGGTCCGCTGGAAGTAAGGGGCGTGTCTATTTCGGGGCCGATGATGGGTACGCCTATTGCCTGAATGCTTCCGACGGCAAGCTCATCTGGAAGTTTCAGGCGGCGCCGCGCGATGAAAGACTGCTGGGAAGCGGGAAGATGATGTCCATGTGGCCCGTCCGCACCAGCGTACTGGTGGACGACGACGTGGCCTACTTCGGAGCGGGAATGTTCCCGGGCGAGCGGGTCTATCTGTATGCGGTGGACGCCAGGGACGGGGCGCCGATCTGGAAAAATGCCACTATGAACGACTTGGCGGCAGGTCAGAACGGGTTCACACCGCAGGGCTATCTGCTGGCGACGAAGGATTATTTGTTCGTGCCCTCGGGACGAGCACTGCCCGCGCGCTTCGATCGGAAAGATGGCCGGTTCCACTATCAACGCAGTTTCAGTTGGCGGAGTAATGGCGTCGTAGGCGGCACGTACGCCCTGCTGTCCGGCGAA
>JALGTY010000197.1 GCA_029821145.1 Candidatus Zipacnadia bacterium | reverse complement strand
GAAGTGCCACTTGATCCCGTGCAACTCGTCGTATCGCTCCAGCAGCTTCTCCCACAGCTTGGCGAATACCCCCGTGCGCTCCCATTCCTGGAAGCGCTTGTGGCAGGTGCTGCCCGAGCCGAACTCTTTGGGCACGGCCTTCCATTGGCAGCCGGTGCGCAGCACGTACAGAATGCCGTCGAGCACTTTGCGAAAGGGCACGGCAAGCCGGCCCGGCAGATCGAGAATCGATCCGGCAGCAGAGCAGCTCGTAGTGCGTCTGGCTCCGACTTGCAACCTCGCGGTCGCAGACGATGTCCTGTCGAAAAGTACCTGCAGATTAGTTTTGGAACCCCACGGGTCCGGAACTGCTATGTGAAACCGCTGTAGCAGACGATACATTCACTCGTGCCGTAGGGCATCGATTGGGTCTAGCTTGGCTGCGCGGTAGGCCGGGTATGCGCCTGAGAAGATGCCCACGGCAGCGCTGAAGGCAAAGGCCACGAGGACTGCGAGGGGAGTAACCCGACTCGGGAGGGCTTCCCACGCCGCCGATAGAGCAAGCGAGCCGCACCAGCCGATGGCGATCCCGATAGCTCCACCCAGGAGGCTGAGGGTCGTGGCCTCGATCAGGAACTGGCGGAGTATGTCTCTCTCTCGCGCGCCGACAGCTTTGCGCAAGCCGATTTCGCGGGTCCTTTCGGTAACCGAGACCAGCATGATATTCATGATGCCGATGCCGCCGACCACGAGGGAGATGCCCCCGATCCCTCCGACTACGGCGGTCATGATGCCCAACACGCGGTTGACCATCCGTAGGATTTCGGCCTGATCTAGGACCTGGAAGTCTTCCTGTCCCCTGTGTCGAGCCTTCATGATGCGGGTGACTTCGAGGCGCGCACGCTGGATGGTGTCGCGCGCGGTGGCGTTCATCATAATATAGTCGGGATTCCCGCGACCGAGCACCGTCTCAGCGGTGGAGATGGGGATGATCACACGGTTGTCCTGGTCGTCGCCGAGGGTACGTCCCTTGACTTCCTGGAAGCCGACTACCCGGAACTTGACCCCGTTTACCTGTATCTTCTTCCCCATAGGGTCGTCGCCGCGGTACAGCTCCTCCTCAACCGTCTTAGCGATCACCGCCACTCGCTGGCCGCCAGCGACATGTTGCTGGGTGATGTACGACCCCCGACGGGCGCTGAGGTCACGGACCTGGCCGTAAGCGCCCGAGACGGCCATCACGTGTACCTGCCGGACGCGCGATCCGACCTTCGCCTCCGCACCCCCCTCGATACCAGCCGCGGCCTCGGCTACGGAGGGGCAGTACCTCTTCAACACTCGCAGGTCGTCCATCTTCAGCGGCGTTACGGACTCGCGCCGACGCCGACCGCGCTTGCGCTCCTCCTTGCGTTGCCTTGTGTCACCGCGTGTCTCGTCGCGGCCGGGGATAAGGATGATGAGGTTGCTGCCAAGCCCCCTGAGCTCCTCGCCAACGTCACCCCGGGCCCCTTCGCCGACGGACACCAGCAGAATCACCGCCGCCACACCCACGGTCACGCCAAGCATCGTGAGAAACGACCGGCCTTTGTTCGTCAGGATGGCGGCGAGTGCAACGCGGAAGCTCTCAAGGACGTTCACGTCGGCTTCTCCTGCCGGGCGACCAGCCGTTGCGCGCCGCCCCAGCGGCGCAAGGCCGCCGCTTCTTCCCCGCCCTCTTCACCGGCTGTGTCTTCGCGAATCGTAACTCTTCTCCCATCGCGCAGGCCCTTGGCTTCAAGGGAGGTGATCACCTGCTCCCCCTCTTTCACCCCATCGGTGATCTCCGTCCGCTCAATCCCCTCGGCTCCCTTGGTGATCTTCCGCTTCCTGGCCTTGCCCTCCTCGACTACATAGACGTACTCATTGCCTTCCTTGTCATCGAAGATCGCAAAGGAGGGAACGGACACCGCGTCTTCGGTCGATTCGACAATGATGTCCACATCCACGGACATGCCGCTCCGGAGCCTCCCGGCCCCCTCGTCAACGGCGATCTGGACCGCGAAGGTCCGCACATCTCCCTGGACGAGGCGAACCGACGGAGAGATGTGGTGGACCACGCCCTTGAGCTCCTCTGCATCGGTCAGGAAGATGTGCGCATCTTGACGCTCGGCCACTTTCCCAATATCGGACTCATCGATGTTACATTCGATCCAGATGCGATCGCTGGTGATCACTAGCATGGCGATCTCGGCTGATGGCAGAGCGATGCCTCCACCCTGTACATACTCAGCCTCTTCAACGTTGATGCGGGTAACGACGCCGTCAATCGGTGCGCAGATGACAGTGTATCCTGCCTGGTCGGCGGCCTGCTCGAGGGCCGCCTCAGACCGGCGCAGGTCTGCCTCCAGCATGGTCACTTGAAGCTCTTGCTGACGGACAGAGACCTGCTCCGCCTCAGCGCGGCGGAGGCGCGCCTGGGCTTGCCTCACCGTGGCCTCGGCAGCCTGCAGCTCCTCCGGTGTGGTGCGGTTCTTCACCAGTTTGAGGTCAGCTCGAGCCGCTTGCAGACGGGCATTGGCAGCGTCGCGGCGCGCCACCGCTGAGGCGATGTCCTCAGGTGTACTACGTTTCTGGGTCAACTCCAGGTCGCGCTCAGCACGCTCCACCGCTGCCAGGGCGGCCCGGTACGATGCCTCAGCCTGCGCGATTTCTTGGGGACGGTAGGGCGTCTCGGTCACAGCCAGACGCTCTCTGGCTGCGTTCCGGGTGGCTATGGCCGTCTGGTAGGCCGTCTCAGCAGCCTTGAGGGCATTGGGCGAGATATATCCCCCTTCGGCAAGCTCCTGCTGGGAATCGAGCTCAGCCTTGCGCAATTGCACCTGAGCCTCGGCCTCAGCCACGGCTGCCTGTGCCTGTGCCACATCTTCCTTGCGGGGACCGGCAAGCATGAGGTCCAGGTGGGCCTTTGAGGAAGCTGCTTGCATCTTGACCTGCTCGAGTGCCGCCTCTGCCGCTGCGATCTCTTCAACGCGCGCACCGCGTTTCACGGCGGCCAGACTGGCTTCCGCGTCTTCGAGATCTTTCTGCGCTTGAACCACTGCCTGGCGTGACCTCTCGATTTCTTCCTCGCGTGCCCCGCGGAGGGCCGTATCGTAGTTCGAAACCGCTTGGTCGAGCCCCGCCACTGCCTCCGACACGGCTGTCTCCGAGCGAGTGGGAGCGGCCGACAGATCCGCCCGGGCTTGGGCCACGCGAGCTCGAGCGGATTCGACCGTTTCGCGCGCCTGTGAGAGCTGAAGGCTAAGCGGTCGGGGATCTAAGTACGCGATCACCTGCCCGAGAACGACCTGATCTCCCTCTTCGACCAGCAGCGAGACCAGCTCACCGCCGACCTTCGGAATAACCTTCACCTCATCAGGCTTCACCATCCCCGCCGGCTGACCCGCCACCGGGACGGCACTGACGGTCTCCTCAACGTCAATGCATTCTACGAGTTCTACATCAACCTCAACCGGCTTTGACCGCAGAAACTTCAGCGGGATCACGACCGCAGCGATCATGAGGATGATGAAGATGGCGCATCCGATCTTCAGCCTGCGTGACATGCCAGCCCACCTTTTGCGCGGGAATAACGTTCGTTGAAGGAAGTAGGGCATCCCGGGTAGAATCTATCAGTCGTACCAGCTCCGAAACGATCTGAGGGCAAGTTCGTTGCAGCGTCATTGGCATCAACGTGTGGAGGGAGTGCCGAGATGAGTACCATCCGTTCGTCGTATTTCGAACCGAAAAGTCTGTCGCAACTGCTGTCGTCCGCGTTACGAGAAGCCACGTCGCATTCGGCGTCGGGTTTCGTCGCTGTCGCGCTGATCATGCTCCCAGTGGCGCTGGTCCAGCTTGTCGGGGCGTACGCCATGACGGAGCTCGGCATTACGGAACTGCAGGAACAGATGCAGTCGGGGCAGATGGCCCCCGAGCAGTTCGATCTCAAGCCGCTGCTGTTCGCCGAGAGGGCGATCGGCAAGGACATCGGCGCCATGGGAGCCTGGGATGCGTCCCTGCGGTCGTTCTTCAAGGTGCTCGCCGGCAGCATCGTCCAGATGCTGCTGTACGGCGCTGCGCTCTTGGTCCTCTTGATACCAGTAGCTGCAGTCAGCGCGGTGCTCGGCGCGTCTATGGGCGAGCAGGCCGCTGGCTCATCACAGGTATTGATCCAGGTGGTCGCTGGCGGCATGTTGATGATTCCGTTCGTCATCGTCGGCCGCAGCTTCGGGTTGATCTCGGGGAACTTCGGCCGAACGTTCCTGGCGATCCTCATCGGCGTCACGTGTCTAGCGGTCCCCATGGGCGTGCTCAACTGGGTCATGAATAGTCTGGCCCTCGAGTCGCTACAGGGTAGCCTGGGCGACTCCTTTGGTGCTGTTGCAGCGGCCACTCCGGGCGCCCTGGTTTTCCTGCTGGTTATGCCCTTCATCTACTCGCTCCACGCCTTGATCTACTTCGACTTGCGCTCGCGGGACTCCGAGCAGGAGGATTTCTCTCCCGCTGAACTGGCATTGGATCTCGGTGAAGCGCTGTCTGAGTCGGTCGCTCCGTCCGCGGTGCTGCTCAGCTACTTGAGCGATTGTCGGACGGACATGCGGGGCGGGGCCGTCCTCGACGATGTGTCCGTCCTTTATTCTCACAATTCGTTTGGCGCACTGCCCTATCTCACTATCATGGGTGACCAGCACGACAGTGACGCCCTCTTGGTTGAGATCCCAGAAGAGGCGGATGATTCCTGCACTGGTCCTGGAGTCGAGGTTGCCGGTTGGCTCATCTGCCAACAGAATGGCGGGTTCCGTGACCAGGGCCCGCGCGACCGCCACGCGCTGCTGCTCGCCTCCGGACAGCTCGCTTGGCTTGTGGCCGGCTCGATCAGCCATGCCCACCCGGTTGAGTGCCTTCTCTGCAAGCTTGCCACGACCTCGTGCTCCCGTATACAGCAGGGGAAGCACCACGTTCTGCAGGGCAGTAGTCCGGGGCAACAGGTTGAAGGTCTGGAACACAAAGCCGATCTTGTGGCCGCGGATTTGCGCTAGCTGGTCATTATTCATCCCGGCAACCGCCTCGTCCTCCAGCCAGTACTCGCCCTTCGTTGGCCTGTCAAGGCATCCGACAATGTTCAGCATGGTCGACTTCCCAGAGCCGGAGGGACCCATGATGGCGACCATCTCGCCTGCCTCTACCCCGAGGTCAACCCCGGCCAGGGCATGGACACGCGTGCGGCCTATGCGGTATACCTTGTGCACTGCGCACATCCGAATCAGCATGGTTCGCAGGCTTCACTTTTCCGGTGGCGCGATCTCTGCGGGTCTTGAGCCCGTCGCAAGTTCGAGATCCGCCAGAGATGTGTTGTAGTCGTAGTACGCCCGCACCACACTCACGTTCGCGTTGGTGGCGTTCACCTGGGCGTCGGTCACCTCGAGCAAGATCCCAACGTTCGCCTCATATCGTCGCTCCGCTGCCTCGAGGCTCACCTGGGCCTCCACTTGGGCCAACTCAGCTGCGGTGATGCGTTCGGCGCTCTCGTTAACCCGCAGCCAGGCCGTCTCCACTTCCAGGTGGACAGACTGCTCTAGGCGGTCCAGTTGTGCCAGGGCTGACTCGACCTGAGCCTTCGCCTGGTCGACGGCTGCCTGGTTGGCACCGCCGCTGAAGATGGTCTGCTCGATGCTGCCGAACACCGACCAGCTTGTCCCGGTCTCACCGTTGTGTCGCCCCCACTCCGTTGTACCGGCGACATTCAGTTGCGGCCGACGCGCCAGACAGGCCAGCTTAAGGCCGAGTCTGGCGGCACGCACGCTTGCCTCGGCCTGGGCAATGTCCGGACGCTGGACGAAGGCGGTCTCGATGCATTCGTCTAGGCCCGGCAATGAGATGGGCTCACGCCACATGTCCACGATCTGCAGATCGGCCTCTGGCCTCCCCAGAGCCGACCACAGCGTGGTGCGGGCTATGTCCGCCTGATTGCGGATTACAGACAGCTCCAGTAGGGCTGAATGGAGTTGGGTCCGCACGGCATGGATCTCCATGGGTGCTGCATCGCGGGCGTCAATGCGTGCCTGCACGGTCTCGACATGATCTTCCGCGGCCGCAACGGCCTTCGCGCTCACGTCAACCAGACGCTCGGCCGCCAGACGGCCGTAGTACGCTTGTGTGACGAGGTACGCTAGTTGTCGCTCAGCATCCGCCATCCCGGCCCGCGCTGCCCGCGCAAACTCCTTGGCCTGAGAGATAGTCTCGTCTCGGCCTGTGTGGTATGCCGTGATTGTGGCGAAGAGTTGGCTGTTGCGCGTGGTACTGCGCCCTCCGCCGACCGGAATGACACTTCCCCCAATGACGGCCGTCCGCGTAGGCTGCTGCGTAACGCGGTAGTCTATCGAGGCCGATAGCTGCGGCCACAGGCTTGCCCGCAGCTGGCGCAGTCCCGCAGTCGCGCGGTCGAGTTCCGCCACGGCCATGCGGATGTCCGGGTGGACGCGGAGGGCAATGGCAACACAGTCTTCTGCAGTAAGAGGCCTGGAGAGATCGATACCCAGCTCCTGCGCAGCTTGCTCGGTACGGACCGGCCGAACCAGATTCTGGGCCGTACCGGCTGAGGCAGCCGCTATGATCAGGCAGACAACTGTGCCCAGGGCGCCTGCCAGTGCCGCCGGATGCGGCGAGCGGATTTGCTGGGTGCGCACCCACAGCTCGAATCCCCTGGCTCGACGTGAGCGGTCTCGCGTACATCGTCGCGACTGTATAGGGGACTGGCTAGCTACTCCTGTCCCGTCTCTTCTGTGCGTACGGTTCGTCAGGCGACTGAGTCTCATACATTGGCGCAAGATCGTCCACTCCTCAGTTGACATCCTTATGGTGCCTCAGCTACGTCGGACCCAAAGCCCCTGGGGTACTGGGACCTAGGGTCGCGATGGCGCGACGCACGCTGCGCAGGAAACAGATGTTGTCTCCTGGCCTTCCCAGTTCGTTGGCTAAACAGTCAGCCATTCGTTGTAGTGTTTCACCAGGTGGGCTCCAGAAACCTGCACATGCGGCTGCGGAAGCCGCAAATGGCCCGCGTCACCGCCGGTCGAGACGCTCTGTGGACGTCGTTCTCGCTGCTAGACTCGACGCCAGTGGTAACGACGCGGCCGTCCCCACGGGAACGGCATGATCGCTGGCGCTATGACACCAAGCCTGGCTGATCATCATGTGGGCACCGGCGACAGCAACCTGATACGGCTGAGGATCTGCTCAAACAGGTCTCGCGTGACCACAACCTCCTCTATCTGCAATGCCAGGCACCGCGCGTGAGGGATCAGCCTGACCCCGATCTTGACCAGCCTCTCGGGAAGACTGGTCAAGCTCCAACGCGCCATCTCCTTCGGCGGCACCAACCTCCGGAGAACCACAAGTGGTGCGAGCAGACGCGCTGGGTGCTGCTTTTGCCGCGTGGAGTCCAGGAGGCCATAGGTCACACACAAGTAGTGCATAGGTCGAGATTGCCCGGTCGGTGTGCATCGCTTTGTTATCCTACGATTTGCTCAGGCAAGACAGGCAAATCGGATAGTATTACTTTCCACTGCCTGGAGCACCGGCGGGATCACTCAAACTAGGCCAGCAAACCTGCGCGACCGTCAGTGGGCATTCTAACCCCCCTTCTCTCCCTCCGGCTTCTCTCCGCCCCAGCGTGGCTCGCCGAGTGTCACCCATTCCGGTAGCGGGGGGCGAAGCGCGTTCATGTTATCGCGAACATCAAAGTGCAGCCGGCTACCTTGCCAGCCATGCAACGTTTCCTCGGGTGCTAAGTCCGGACCGGCGAGGACTTCGGGCACGTAAACGTTGCAGTCGCGGACAACCAGACTGTTGGGGACTTTCTCGCAGTGCACTGCACACTTCCGGCGGGCGTTGCCCAGCGAGCAGATCAACGAATCCTCGATTAGCAGCATTGTCCCAAGCCACGGGCCGCGCAACGGCGCGTGGTTGACCACGGGGGTGAATCCGCCCCACTCACCGCCGAAGCGGGTCTGCTTGCAGGTCAACCATTCCGAGCTCTCACCATTGTCAATCCAACGCTGGTCCGACCCGCTAACGAATGGCACACCGCAGACATTGTCGACCGTCATGCGTCCAGCCCGTTGCTCGATCGCTGCCTTGTCCTCCATGGCGATATGAGTGTTGATCCACGAGTCGCTGAGCATGAGTTGGTCGCCGCGATGTCGTACCGCCTGCATGCAGTGGACCCAGATGCAGTCGCGGATGGTTGTCATTGTTGATTGGACGGCAATGTCCACCGACGCATCGCTCGAGCCATAGAACCGGCAGTCCGATATGACGATCTGGCCGGTGTCGATGTTGTCGTTGTGCAGCAGCAAGTGGTGCTTCCCGCCAAGGAACGTGAGGCCGCTGATTCGCATCCGCCACGCGGCGGAGATCTGGAACAGCGGCTTGTCTGGACTGGTCTGTTCGATGACCGCGCCCTCGCCCCTGATGGTCGTATTGGTGATCCCAATCGGTTCGCTGACAAGGTAGTGACCGTGCGGGAACACGACCGGCCGCAGGATCTGCCAGTAGGCGGTTCCGGGATACAATTGCATGTTGGTGGAGAGGAGGGATTCGGCAAAGGCTTGTCGGATCGCTTCGGTGTCGTCGGTCCGGCCGTCGCCGACTGCGCCGAAATCCCGCACATTGATCTGACTGCTCGCCTGGGCGGTCACGCCAACGAGTATTGATGCGACAAGTATCCAGAGGCCAGTTGAGCGGTGAGTCATATCTTTCTGCTCGTCACGAGGTTCCGGGTCGGCTCATTCGTCGGCTGCTTCCATGCGAAGAAACTGAAGCAGTATCTGGTCGCCCTGTTGCGGCTTGAGCCCCTCGGCCCCGAGGTCGTGATGGGCAACGCCCAGAAGGTACACGAGCACGTCCACCCTTCGCTTGCCCGCCGTGGCTCCCAACGTCTTGCGCAGATCCCACGCGCGGTAGACATAGAATGCATTGGTCCATTCCCCGAGTACAAGCATCCGTTGCGTTTCGTGGTCGAGTACTTTCACAGCGGCGCTGGCAACCACGTTGTTGCCCAGATCGCGAAACTTGAGCGACAGGATCGGAAAGCGCTCCAGGTCGACCCAGACATCGCGAACCTGCACATGAGGCCACTTGCCCACGCCGGCCTTCCGTCTCACGAACACCACGCTGTCACCCACCGGCGCCAGCGCGAGTAGGCTGGAGTTTTTCTCGGTCGTCGCGTCCATGAACGTGTCGAGGTCCCAGACATGGCTCTCGCCGGTGATTGACTGAAACCGTGTTGGATCAGTTTGCCACAAGGGGGCACCGGACTCAGATGCGCTGTTGCCAAGCGACGGCAGCGCAGCAGCTCTCGCAGCCGCCTGCTTCAGTGCCGCGTCTGTCTGCTCTTCGGTGAGCACCGGCTCCGCGTTCCCCGGGGGCGTAGCTGGGTCCTCTAGCCAGGCTGGGAGGATTGGGTCCGGCCCTGAGTAGGCGTTGCAGTTGCCGCGCACGTCGAACCGGATCATCTGGCGCGGCACACCGGCGAAGTAGGTTGCCGGATCGATGCTCTCGCGCACGCGCACGATCGGGACATAGGTATTGCAGTCGCGGACGACAATGGAGTTGGGTATCTCCTCGCAATACACGACACACTGCCGCTGCCTGTTGCCCACGGCGCAGAGCAGCGAGTCTCGAATGTAGATCATTGATCCGAGGGTCTGGTTTCGGGCCTTGGCGAAATTGACGACCGGTGTGAAGCCGCCGCCTTCGCCGCCGAATCGGCACTGGATCAGCGACAGCCATTCCGTGCTGTGATTGTCGATCCAACGCTGATCCTGGCCATTGACCAGTGGCACGCCGCACAGATTCTGGATCGTCAGCCTCCCTGCGCGGTGCTCGATGGCGGCCATGTCCCTCATATCCGAGTGCGTCGTGATCCAACTATCGCGGATGACGGCTTGGTCGCAGCGGTTGTCAAGCACCTGCATGCACTGAAGCCAAGTGCAGTCGCGGATGGTCAGATTCGTGGACTGCACGTACAGGTGGATCGACGCGGATCTCGATCCGTAGAATCGGCAGTCCTCGACGACGATCCAGCCGCTGTCGATATTCGGGTTCGAAAGCTGGAGGTGGTGCTTCCCGCTCAGGAAGGTAAAGCCGCTGATACGAAGCCGCCAGGCAGCGGCGAACTCGAAAATGGGCTTCTGTGGGTCGGTCTGCTCGATGACCGCCCCTTCCCCGCGAATAGTCGTGTTGTTGATCTCAATTGAATCGCTGATACGATATCGGCCGTAGGGAAAGACGACGGGCCGCATCTCATGGTAATAGGCAGTGCCTGGATACTTGGCGCTGATCCCGCCGACAGCCTTGAAGGCGCGGCGGATGGCCGCCGTGTCATCGTGTTCGCCATCCCCAACTGCGCCGAAATCCCGGACGTTCACGGGATCGGCCGCTAGCGGCAGCACCCGACCAAGGATGACGAGGGCAAGAGTCACCTGGCTGAGCGCCACGCACCACTTGCGGCGATGCGAGGGAGTTAGAGGCTGAATGAACAGGTCTGCTTCCTGAGCCATGCAGAAGTCAGCTCCAATAATCCGGAATTGGACGTATGGTTTCTGGCTGCTACTAACCCGGGATAACCGCTATAGCCCAGATTCACCATTTGGCTTTTAGAGACTGATGCAAAAGCCTGCCCTAGATTATAGCGGGGGGGGGTAGAAGTCAAGGGATAAATGTGCTAGAATTGGGGAAGTGGTACAGGCAGAACTGTTCACAGGAGTGATCGCAGCTATGCAAGGCCAG
>JALGTY010000011.1 GCA_029821145.1 Candidatus Zipacnadia bacterium | reverse complement strand
GACTGGTAAGGACGCACTGTGGACCAAGGCTGAGGACTAGAGCGGCCACACGGTGAGTTTTGCAGCGTGGCCAAACGCCCCACTACCCGACTGGTTTGCATAAGGTAGGGAAGCTGCTAATTGCCGAAGAAACAGCATCAGATGGGAAAGTCTGAGATCGAACATCTACGCCGGCGGATTTTGCCGGCATCTTTTTATGCGCGGCCGGCTGAGTCGGTCGCCATAAGCCTCCTGGGGCAGGTACTGGTCAAGGAGACCACCGCAGGCGTCTGTGCAGGGCGGATCGTGGAGACGGAAGCGTATCTAGCTTGTGGCGATGAGGGCTGACGGCGTATGTCTATGTGATCCACACTCACTGCTGCATCAACGCGGTGACCGGAGCCGCAAATTTCCCGGAGGCGGTGCTGATCCGCGCCCTGGAACCGCTGCTCGGCATTGAGCTTATGCAACAGCGGCGCAATCGGCAGCGGCTGGAGGATTTGGCCAGCGGCCCGGGGAAACTTACTCAGGCGCTCGGCATTGGCCGCGATGACAACCGCTCACGGCTCGATGGGTCGCCTGTGTATATCGCAGCAGACGAGCCGCAGCGAAGCCGGCCCGTGACAGTCGCAACGCGCATCGGGTTGACTGAGGGACGCGGCGATGATCTGATGCTGCGTTATTACTGTACCGACAGCAAATGTGTATTGCTTAAGAGAACGAACGATGAGAAAGGTGAGAAGTAATCATGCAATTGAGCTTTATGACATGGGTATGCCCCGACTGGGATCTGAACGAGATCCTGACTGCCGCGATCCGCTATGGCTACGAGGCGGTTGAGCCTCGCGCTGAGACGGGCCAGCAGGAACACGGCGTGGAGATCGACACGACCAAGAAGGAACGGGCGGCGATCAAAGCGGCCTTCGAGGACACCGGCATCATTATGAGTTGCATCGCCACCTCGCGGCGCTATGCTATCGCCGATGCTAAAGAGCGCCAGGAAAGTGTTGACATCACCAGGCGCTTCATCGAACTGGCGGATGACGTGGGCTGCCATCACCTGCGCGTCTTCGGCGGCGGGACACCTGAGGGCATGGACTTTGCCGACGCCAAGAAGTACGTCGCCGAGTCACTACGGGCCGCAGCAGAGGCCGCCGCAGGCACCGAAGTTTATCTCTGCATCGAAACCCACGACGCCTACTGTCTGGCCAATGACGTGATGGAGGTCGTCAACATGGCCAACCATCCGCACGTGCAGGTGTGCTGGGACATCATGCACCCGGTGACTCACGGCATGAGCATGTCGGACGCCTTCGAGCACGTCAAGAAACACACGCGCCATTGCCACATCCACGACGGCAACATAGACGAAGAGGGGAAAGTTGAGCTGTGCCCGACCGGCGAGGGCGACATCCCTCACGACGAGGCCGTCCAACTGCTGACGACGATTGACTTCAAAGGCGCGCTGTCGGGCGAGTGGATCAGCTCATTTCCGCCCGAGGAGATCCTGCCGCAGAACGCCGAGGTGCTGCGTCGCTACATTGATGAGGCGAAAAGCTAACGACTGCTGCTGAGGTGTGAGGATGGCTACAGATATTACGGTGCGTTCGCCGCTGCGTGTGGACTTCGTCGGCATGACCGACTACCTGCCGGCGTGCCAGCAGTTCGGCGGCAGCATCATCAACGTCACCATCAACAAGTACATCTACGCCCATCTGGTGCCCCGGCAGGACGACAAGATCATCTTCCATGCGCCCGATTACGATGATCTGCGGGTCGAGGTGGCGTCTGCTGGCGAGCTGGACCCCAAGGGCGAGTTGGGGCTGGCCCAGGAGATAGTCAGCCGCTTTGAGCTTCCCTTCGGCGTGGACTTGACGACGTATTCGGAGATGCCGGGCGGCGCCGGACTGGGTTCGTCTTCGACGATCGCCACCTGCGTGATCGCCGCGCTGGATGCTGTGACCGGCTACAAGCTGTCGGCGTACGAGATGGCGGAGATGGCCAGGAATTGCGAGACCGCGGCCCTGGAGACGACTTACGGCTGGCAGGACCAGTATAGTCCGGTGACCGGTGGAGGCGTGAAGTTCATGAAGCACTGGCCGGCGGACAGCGGGCGCGCCATCGAAATCAATGTCATCCCGCTCGATGCCAGGAGTATGGCGCAGATTGAAAAGAGCATGGTAGTGTGCTACAGCGGGATTTCGCGGCCGGCCAAGTCAATCCTCGATGCTGTGGCCGCCGGTGTGCTGGCGGGCGACGAGCAGGTCGTCAGCGCACTACAAGGCATGAGCGAGGTTGCCGAACGGCTGCGGCGCGAGCTTTCGGACGCGAAGGTGGACAGCGTTGGCCCCATGCTCACACAGGTCTGGAGCCTGCACCAGCAGTTGCACCCTGATGTGACCAATGAGCGCCTGGAGGAGCTGTTTGCCACGGCCATGGCCGCCGGCGCGACTGGCGGACGGGTGTGCGGTGCCGGTGGTGGTGGCACGATGGTTTTCTTCGCGGCTGCCAACCGCGAGTTTGCCGTCCGCCAGGCCTTGCGTGAGGCGGAGGCCAGGATATTCGACTGCAGCATAGACACGCACGGCATTCTACGCTGGTAATGGCCTATCTTTGCACGAGGTATGTATGGCAACGCAGCAAATGACTACAAGCCCCGAAGATGAAGCCGCCGCGCAGCCGGAGGTAGGCGGCATTACGTTCCGCGCCGTACTGCTGGGGCTTGTCTTCATATTCCTGTTCAACCTGATGGTGAGCCGTATCGAGCTTGTGACCGGCAGATACATTGCCAGCGGCATCCCGCCGATACCGGCCGTCGCCGTGCTGGCGCTGATGGTGGCGCTTTACCCGTTGGGAAAGCGCCTCCTGGGGCGGTTCAATATTTCCCGGCGCGAGCTACTGGTGATTTACATTCTGATGATTACAGCGATACCATTTTGTGGCACCTACGGTATCCGCTCGTTCTTACCCCGGCTGACGGTGATGCAGTACTACGCCACACCGGAAAACCACTTTGCTGAATACACCTACCTGATCCCCTCGTGGTACGCGCCACAGTCACTGCAGAGAATTACCGAGATGTACGAGGGGCTGAACGAGGGCGGGCTGCCATGGTCGGTGTGGGGTAAGCCGCTGGGGCTATGGACGCTGTTTTTCGTGGGTCTGTTCGTGTGCACGATGTCGCTGATGAGCATTATGTCGAAGCAGTGGTCGGATGGTGAGCACCTGCCATACCCGCTTGTGCAACTGCCGATGGAAATGGTGCAGGGCACCAATGCGAGAGGGGTGCTTGCCAACTTCTTCGGCAACCCCATGACCTGGGTAGGCATCCTGCTGGCGGTCATCTACAATGGCCTGAATATCGCCCACGCCGTCAACCCGGCAGTGCCGACGATCGAGCAGAGCAGGGGGCTGAATGAATTCTTCACAGAGCGGCCCTGGTCGGCGATGAACCCGTTGGTGGTGGCCAGTACGCCGCAGTTCTTCGGCTTCGGGTATCTGGTTTCCCAGGAGCTGTGTTTCAGCATCTTCGCCTTCACCGCCCTGGCCAAGCTGGCAGCAGTAGGCGGGGCGATAGTGGGCTACGAGCCGCCCGGGTGGCCGTACATGCAGGAGCACAGCGCGGGCGGCTATCTGATGATGGCGCTGCTGGTGTTGTGGGTAGCCAAGGGACATCTGCGGGAGGTGTTTGCCAAGGGTTTCGGGCAAGCACCCGAGATAGATGACAGCAGCGAGCCGATGCCTTACCGCTGGGCGGTAATCGGCCTGGCCGTGGGCGGCGCTCTAGTTGTGAGTTGGATGACGCTTTCGGGGATGAGTTTGAGGATTGCGCTTCCGTTCTTTCTTATCGTGTTGGCCTACGGCCTCACCTACGGTCGTATCCGGGCCGAGGTAGGCGTGGCCCACGACTTCGTATATCCGTACCGGCTTCCGCAGTACACGATCCTTTACGCCATTGGCTCGCGGGGCGTGCTGGCGGCTGGTGGGAAACGCACTATGGTTGTGTTCGAAATGCTCTCGTTCCTCTCGCGCTTCCACCCGACGCAGATAATGACCTCCAACCAGACCGATGCCTTTCAGATCGGCAAGGCCGGCCGCCTCAATCGCCGGGCCCTTTCAGCGCTGTTGGTGCTGGCGTTCGTAGCCGGCCTGACCCTCGCCTTCTGGGGCCATTTTAGCGCTTTCTACGCTAACGGCCTCAACGTCCTCGAAAGTCACCCAAATAACCAGGACTGGCGCACGGCAGATACGGTGCGGGCCTACGGGACAATGGTAGCGCGGATCGAGTCCCCAACCAGCCCCGATTGGCAGCACACGGGCGCAATCATCAGCGGCGCGCTGATCACGCTTGCGTTAGCGGCGGCCAGGATGGTATGGCTGCGCTTTCCGCTTCACCCACTCGGCTTCGTCGTCGCCCTGGCCTATGGACCTTCAACACCGCTGTGGTTCCCATTCCTGTGTGTCTGGATTGTCAAGGGTATCATTCTGAAAATCGGGGGCATCAAGCTCTTCCGCCGCCTGATACCGCTGTTTATCGGCTACGTGGTTGGCCACTACCTCATTGGTGGCATCGGCTGGTCAATCCTGAGCCTGTTTATTGAGAACGCCGTTTCCAGGCGTTACTATGCCGTTTTCTGAGATAGGACATAGGAGCGGGCAGGACACATTGAAGAGGAGCTGCAATCATGAATAATGTGGTAATCATCATCTCTGACACGATGCGGCGCGACCATCTGGGTTGCTATGGTAATGACTGGATACGAACGCCGAACCTTGACCGCCTGGCCGGTGAATCGTTTGTGTTTGATAACGCTTACGCTGCGTCCTTTCCGACGGTGCCCAACCGCTGCGACGTGATGACCGGCCAATTCACCTTCGTTGATTTTGAATGGTCGCCCTTGCCTGCCGATAAGCCGGTCGTTGCGGAGGCGCTGGGCGAGGCCGGATACACCACGTACTTCTGCGTGGACACTCCGCACATCGCCAGGGGGCAGCAGAACTTCTTTCGCGGATTCTCCGGCTATGACTGGATCCGGGGCCAGGAGAACGACAACTGGAAATCAGCCCCGACCGACCCGGCGTTGCCAAGCTCCGAAGACAAGATCCGCTACGGGGGAGTGAACAGCGTCAGGCAGTATATCCGCAATACCTCCTGGTGGCAGCACGAGGAGGACTACTTTCCCGCCCGCACTATGATGACAGCGGCCCGCTGGCTGGAAGACAACTACGAGCAGCCATTCTTCATGTACGTTGACACCTTCGATCCCCATGAGCCGTTCGACCCGCCGAAGTGGTACGCCGACCTGTATGCCGATCCCGACTATCACGGCCAGATCTGCTACTATCCCAACTACGGCCCGGCGGGTGTTTATACCGAGGCCGAACTGCAGCACATGCGGGCCCTTTACGCGGGCGAAGTCACCCTGGTGGATACCTGGGTGGGGCACCTGCTGCAGCGCATGGAGCAACTCGGCGTCCTGGACGAGACCATGATCATCTTCACCACGGATCATGGCTTCTACCTGGGCGAGCACGGTCTGACCGGCAAGAGCCTGATCCAGAAAGATGGCCACGCCATCGTCCAGCTTTACGAGGAGGTCGCACATCTCCCACTGCTGATCCGCATGCCCGGTCAGACCGACAGCAAGCGCATCTCAGCCTACGCTCAGCCGCCTGACCTGATGCCGACCATCCTGGAATTCACCGGCGCGCCTGATCCCGGTAGCATGCACGGGGCCAGTCTCTTGCCGATAATCAATGGCGAGCGCGAAAGCAATCGGGATTTTGCCATCACGACTGCCTCGCTGGCTCACGATCCCAATGGCGGCCGGCCGGTGACAGTGACGAAGGGCGGCTGGTGCCTGGTGCATTTCGGCAGCCCGGACGCGCCGCCGGTGTCGCACGTCACCAACATCGTGGATGATGAAAGCCGTCAAGCTGTTGTAGTAGGGGAGAGGATTCCGCCGCCGGAGCTGTATAACCTGGACGACGATCCCGGCCAGCAGAAGAACGTCATTGCCGACCATCCGCGCATCGCCAGTGAGCTTCACGCCGATTGCGTCAAGATGTTGGAAGAGCTGGGAATGGAAGAGAAGTACCTGCGCCACCGCCGGGAGCTGTAGGAAAAGGGGTCTGTCCCCAATTGTAACTGCTCAGCTTGGGGCGCTGGAAGAGCGCACAGGCAAGGTAGCAGGTGGCGTCTCGCCCCCAAAAGTTCATCCTGGAGGACAGGCATCCCTGCCTGTCCATGCCATTGCTGTTCGGACAAACCTCGACAGGCTAGGAAGCCTGTCGTCCAGGAACGCTAGCAAGAAGGGCCGTGCCACTCCAACAAACCTGGATGACACACGTCCTTGCATGTGCATTTCCTTTGCAGGCCAACAAGGTGAGTAATTACCCCCCAATTTCAATTCGGTTTGTTCAGCACCGCCACCGAGGGTTTGTACTCCGTATTGTCGAGCATCTGCAAGTAATCCTCGCGGCCCATCTCGGAAAGCGGCTTGTCGGACCAGGCCACCAGCGCCGCCTCCATCATGTTGGTGCCGAACGAGCGGCCCTCCAGGCGCGGGGTTGTGGTGATGAGCCGGTGCAGGCCCAGGCCACGCAACAGCTCCATGTCGGCCTCGGTGGTGGTATTGGTGATGATGGTCTTGCCTCGCAGCAGATCGCCCTCAGCGGGCAAGTTGCGCCTGATGTAGTGGAAATCGCCCGCGATGATGTCGGCCCACGCAAAGTACTTCAGCGCCCTGCCGATCTGTTTCTCCTGCTTCTTGCCGGTGGGGTAGAGGACGGTAAAGGGTAGCCGCGTGAGAATGGGCAGGAGCGCCGTGGCTGCGAGCTTGATCCACCTCAGCGAGGCTAGGGCAATCGGCAGGCCCAGGGCGAAAATGAGGTCGCCAAAGCGGCAGTCGTAGCCAAGTTCTACGAAGGTTTCGGCCATCCCGAAGCGATCAACCGCTGAAACGATGAGAACCTTGAGAGCGTCGGGTTTCAGGCCCGACCCACGGGCAGATGAAGGGGTGGCCAGGAGCCCATCTTGGTGTAGCATCCGGATTGCACGGCGTTCGAGGGTGTCCTTGAGGCCACTGCCGTCCACCACCGCAGTGGTCTTGGCGGCGCGCGCCAGCTTCACGGCATCGCGGATGGTCCAGCGCCGCCCACCGCAGACCAGGTACAGGTCTATGCCGCCGAGCCCGATGGCATCAACCTCACCATCGAGCTCGGAGATTATCCGCTGGGCGGCCGCCATGTCGCCATCGGTGCCGATCCGCTCGAGGCGGAACTGCTGCCCGAGTATCTCCGCAGTGGCGCTATTGTCTCTGGTTTTCGACCCCAGGCTGACGCTGACGATCCGCTTCATTCAGTTGTCGGCTCCCACCTGGCGCTACCTGCTGCCGATTCAGGATGTCTCTGAGCCCTGGCTGGTCGGGCTCTGTTGAGAATCTCTGAAGGCCTCGCCGATAGCGGCCATGCTTCCCAGCACACCCATCGCTTCCAGCGGCAGGAATATCTTGGTCGCTTCGCCGTCGGCGATGTCGGCGAGCGCCTCGAGGTACTTGATCGCCAGCAGGTCTGGTGTCGGGTCGCCTGTGTGAATCGCGCCGAAGACGGTGGTGATGGCCTGCGCCTCACCCTCAGCGACTGTAAGCTCACGGAATTTCTCGGCCTCGGCCACCTTCTTGATCGCTTCGGCCTCACCCTCCGCGATGTTGATGCGGGCCTGGCGCTCACCCTCGGCTTTGAGAATCGCGGCCTGCCTCAGGCCCTCGGCTTCGAGGATCGCGGCGCGCTTGAGGCGCTCGGCCTTCATCTGCTGACTCATTGCCGCGATGATGTCGGCGGGTGGGTCCACAGTCTGCAGCTCTACCCGCGTGACGCGTACGCCCCACTTATCGGTGGCGTCGTCGAGTATCTGGCGCAACTGAGCATTAACCACCTCGCGGGAGATAAGCAGCTCGTCAAGCTCCATATCGCCGATGAGGTTACGCAGGTTGGTCTGTGCCAGCTTTATCGCCGCCATGCGGAAATCAACGACGTTGAATAGGTTGCGAAAGGGGTCAGTGACCTCGTAGTACACGATAGCGTCCACGGTCACCACCGCATTGTCTTTCGTGATCACGTCCTGCGGCATCACATCAAGGACCGTCTCCCGCATGTCCACCATGGTAATGCCCTGGACGAATGGGAAGATGAACACCAGCCCCGGGCCGGCTGTTTTCGTGTACTTGCCGAAGGTCACGATCACACCGCGTTGGTGCTGGCGGACTATATACACCGCCTTGCCAACCACCACAAAAGCCAGAAACGCTAAGACTATCCAACCTGTCCAACCCATTCCCATTTGTTGTCAGCTCCTTGGCTTCAACTGCATTCTTAGGGCACTAACGAACATACTGATGAGGCCGAACGGCGACGGCGGCGAGCTCTCTATTGCTCTGTTGCGGTCTCTTTGGCGTCCGGGTCTTCTACCATCAGCGTTGTGCCTTCCACACGACTGACGATAACGTGCTGCCCCTCGGCGATGGTACCGCCGGCACTACGGGCGCGCCACTCATCGGATTCGATGCGCACCCGGCCGGTGTTGTGGAGATTGTCTATGGTCTCTAGCACGACCGCCGTCTGGCCGACGAGGCGGTCAACGTTGGAGGGCACGGTAACGCCGCCGTGCAGGCTGCGGGCCAGGGGCCGGGTGGCGATCAGCAGCACAACAGTGGCGACCGAAAACACCATCCACGGTACCCATACGGCGGTGGTGAAAAAGGCCGCAACGGCCGCAAGCAGCGCACCACATGCGATCCACATCAAGAAGAAAGTCATGGTGAACAGCTCGATGATGAGCAAGCCAAGACCCACAATCAGCCAGATCAGCGCGGGTGACATAACGGCTCTCCTCCTTAGGGTACGCTCAGGTGCTGTTTTAGCAATTCCCAAATATAGATATTCCCAGGCGGCAGATTCTGTAAACCAAAATCGGTCGGCGCACACGCTTGTTCGGCCCACTCAGTGCGAATGCTTGAGCGGCGTCACGCCGGTGCACGAGAGTTGCCCGTGCTTGACACCGCGGGCGCTGATGATGGTATCGGCGAGTTGGCGCACCTCTTCCGCGGGGCCCTGGATCACCATGACCTCGACACAATTGTCATGGTCCAGGTGTACGTGGGTGCTGCAGCAAATCCGCCCGATATGTTCATGCTCGTGTTGAAGCTCAATCAGCCTTGATTGGAGTCCGCGGGCGTGATGGTCATAGACGATGGTAATGGTGCCAACGACTTGCCCTTCCGGCATCATCCACTGGCGCTGGATCAGAAAATCACGGACGATGTGGCGGATGGCCTCAGAGCGGTTGGCATAGCCCTGCTTGGCGATGAGTTCATCGAAGGCTTCCAGTAGATCGCCGGGCATGGAGATGCCAAAGCGCTGTGTTTTAGTCATTGCATCATCTCCTCGCCGCCTTGTGGGCAGCCAGCGTACCGCGGTTCCTTGTCCTTTGCGTAGGTCGGGCTTCCCGTTCGACAAGCTCACGGCCCTGAGCAACGTCGAAGGGCAGCCCGACACCGAAGTCTAGCGCAGAAACAGCAACCACAACCACAAGGTGGCTATCAGCAGCGATACGAACGCAATCGGTACGCCGTACTTCAGGTAGCGGACGAAGGTGATCGGGTGGCCGCTGCTCTCGGCGATGCCGGCGACTACCACATTGGCGGCTGAGCCGATAATCGTGGTGATACCGCCCAGACATGCGCCGAGCGAAAGCGCCCACCAAAGCGGCAGTATGTCGGGCGCGTGATATATTTGAGGCCACCCCGCGGTGGCCGCTTGGGGGTGCGCGGAGACTGCTATTGATTTGATCAGGGGCGTCATCATGGCAGTATAGGCGATATTGTCCACGATCCCAGACAGAATACCTGAGGCCCACAGCATTACCACGGTCATCGCCCCGGTGTTGCCTGCAGTCATGGCGATGAAACCCTCGCCCATCATCTGCAGGACGCCGGTTTCCACCAGACCGGCTACCATTATGAAGAGTCCGATGAAGAAGAATATCGTTGACCATTCGACGCTCTTGAGCGCCTCATCGGGCCCCTCAGTGTGCAACAGCATGAGCAGCGCCGCGCCGGTCAGGGCTATGGTCGCCGGCTCCAGGCCAAGCCAGCCATGCACGACATAGCCCACCAGCGTAATGCCCAGTACCACCAGACAGCGGCGTAGTAGTTGCCAGTCCGTAATCGCGGCGCTCTCGTCAAATTCCATAATGCGCTCCCTGACCTCCGGGCTTACTGAGAGTCTGGGATGCAAGAATAGAGCGATCGCCACCAGCATAGCCACCATCGAGACGATGGCCGGAGGCGCATCCACCGACAGAAAGTCGAGGAAGCTCAGACGCGCGGCCGAACCAATCATGATATTCGGCGGGTCGCCGATTAGCGTTGCCATGCCGCCGATGTTGGAAGCGCAGATGACAGATATCAGGCATGGGACCGGATCGCTTTCCAGGCGTTCAAAGATCAGAATTGCCACCGGCGCTATGATGATTACCGTGGTCACGTTATCCAGGAATGCCGACAACACGGCTGTGATGACACAGAGTAGGGCGATAACGAGAGTAGGGTGGCCGTGCACACTTTTCGCGGCCCTGATAGCCAGCCACTCGACCCCTCCGGTCGTGCGGGTGATGTTGACGATTATCATCATGCCGATGAGCAGCATGATGGTGTTCCAGTCAATACCCTCGATGGCCTTGGCTTCATCGCCATGAAATGCCGTGCGCTGGCTGACGATGCCAAGCAGTATCATCAGCACCGCGCCCGCCAGCACCGCCTTGGTCTTGTGGACCTTCTCCGTGGCAAGAAGTATGTAGGCGATGAGGAATATCGCCACCGCAGCTATGGCAGGATAGTTCATTGCTACTGTTGCTCTTCCTCGCAGAGTGTGTACTCGAAGATATGACGCACGAGGTTGCCGCGAGTGACAAGCCCGATGATCTTGCCGTCCTTTTCCACAGCTACTGACGATATCTGTTCTGTGAGCATGATGTGGGCGATCTCCATCGCTTTGGTGTCCTCGCTGATGGTGTACAGCTCCCGGTCCCCGATCACGTCCCTGACCTTCAGGTTGGCTACCTTCGTATCCAGGTCGAACAGATCGCAGGATTCGGGCAGGAAGTTGAGACTCGCGAGGTTGTCGAGGTACTTGGGCAGCACCACCCGCAGCAGGTCAACCTCCATCAGAATACCATATCCGCGGCCTTCCTCGTCAATAACTGGCAGCAGCAGCGTGTGTTGCTCCGTCATCAGCTCTGCGGCCTGCTTCAGAGGCATATCCGGCTGCACGCAGACGAAGTCGGCTTCCATGATATCTTTAGCGGTCATAGCAGCGCCTCCTTCTAGCTAGAAGCTCCCCGGCTGTCGCCCGTTTGAGGATTCCATCAAGCCCGGCACTACCGCTGGCAGTCCGGGCATCTCTATTCTGGTTGCCCGATGGCATTATAGCATAACGGCGGTTCGCTTAGTAGAAATATCGGCACCCACACACGACAAAGCGCCGGGCACGCGGCCCGACGCTTCATGCTTGGTCACAGGCGATTCGACCGATACTGCTTTCTCACTTGGCGTAGGCTGCGCCCACCTTCTTGATGGCTGTAGCAATGTCCCGCATATCCTGTTCTTCATAGGTCGGATGCGTGGGCACGAAGAAGGTGCGTTTCTCGGCCCAGACGGCGTTTTCCATGTGCATATTGGCGTAATCCACAGCCTCGGGCCTCGTGGCCGGATCCTTGAACGGGTAGGACAGTTCCCCGAAGCCGATGTGCTCGGCATAGCACTTTTCCTTGTAGCCTTCAGGCCACATCACAGGCCCTGCAGGCACGCCCTCGGCACCCACCGCCTGGAAGAACTGTCTGGCATCAACCGTAATATTGTCCGTATCCAGAATGATCGGATACATCCAGTAAGCGTTCTTGCGCTCCTCGGTATCAATCGGCAGCGCGAGGATGTAGGGCTCATCCTGGAGCTGTTCATCGAGGATCTTGGCGTTGCGACGGCGAATGGGCAGATGCCAGGTATCCATCAGTTCGAGCTGCCGCAGCCCGATGGCCGATTGCATCTCCGTCATGCGGAAGTTGAAGCCGATGCGGTCATGGATGTACGGCAGCTTCTCCTCCAGTTCGAGCAGGCGCATCCGCTCGGATACGTCATAGCCGTGGTCGCGGAAAGCCCGGGCGTTCCAGGCCCAGTCCTCGTTGTCAGTGACCACACAGCCGCCCTCCCCGCCGGTGGTAAAGTGCTTGCTCTGGCAGAACGAAGTGGCGTTGACGTGCCCGATGCTGCCGGCCTTCTTGCCCTTATACTCGCCGCCGGGGGCCTGGGCGAAGTCCTCAATCACATACAGCCCGTGCTTCTCGGCAGTCTCCATGATCGGGTCCATATCGCACATGCAGCCGTAAAGATGCACGGGGACGATCGCCTTAGTCTGGTCGGAGATTTTCTCCTCGATAGATGCCGGATCAATGGTGTGGGTGAGCTTCTCGACATCAGCGAATACGGGCACTGCACCCGCCTGAGCGATGGACATTGAGGAAGCGATGAATGTGTAACTGGGCACGATTACCTCATCGCCGGGGCCGATGTTGAGCGCGCCGGCCATCGCCACGTGCAGAGCGCTGGTGCCGCTGTTGGTGGACATGCCATACTTGCAGCCGCACCATTCGGCGTATTTGCTTTCAAATTCCATGCCGAGCGTGCCGGTCCAGTAGTTCACCTGGCCGGTGCGCAGCGGCTCCAGGGCCGCCTCGATGGTCTCCTCGTCAAAGTAAGGCCACGGCGGAAATGGCTCTTCTCTGACTTTCTCGCCGCCGTCAATAGCTAGCTTCTCGGACATTTGGATACTCCTCCTATTTCGTATTCTTATTGCGTAGGTCGGACGGGTGCCCGACACCGCACATTGCCTGCTCAGTGCGCCACTGTATCTTCTACAATTCCAGCCGAATACCTCTTGTCTCCAGAAAAACGATGTCAGTAGCCAAGGGGCGAATGCGTGTAGGAATCGTCGGTAGGACAGGAGCTTCCTCAAGAGCCTGTCGTCCAGGGCGGCGTTATGTTGTAGGGGCGCAATTCATTGCGCCCACTTAGCGGCCGCCCGATCTCCCTCGGTACGATAATCTCGCCTGTCGAATCACGCCCCTACGAACAGCTATAGCCCGCCCTCTGTGGCCTGCCGATGATCCTTGCACGCACCCGCGGCGGGAGTGGCTCTCAGTGTTTCCGGGTCACGCGCCACCAGAAAAGCTTCAGCAGCACCCAGCCGGCCTCGAAGATGATCTTCTTGGAAATCTTCGACGCACCGCGCTCGCGCTCGGCGAACACAATAGGCACCTCACCGATGCTGGCACCAGTGCGCTGGCACTTGAACAGCGTCTCGACGAGGAATGAGTAGCCTTCCGTATTGCTGGAAAGCAGATCGGCCTCGGTGATGATGTGGCTGCGGTAGGCACGGAAGCCGCCGGTGCAGTCATGGGCCCGCAGACCGGCCAGCAACCTGGCCAGACGCGAGGCTGCGCGACTGAGCATTCGCCGGTAGAGCGGCCAGTTGGCTGTCCCGCCGCCGGCAACGTACCGCGAGCCCAGTACCACATCGTATTGCTCTGTGGCTGCGTAGATCTCGGGTATCTTGGCCGGGTCGTGGGACAAATCTGCGTCCATGGTCATGATGACCTTATAGCCTTCCGCCAGACCGACCGCAAACCCCTCGCGCAGCGCCGAAGCATATCCCAGCTTGCCGCTGCGGCGCAATACCCGGATGCATCCGGGCGTTTCCTCGGCGAGCTTTTCCACGATCTGGCCGGTGCCGTCCGGCGAATTGTCATCCACGACCAGTATATGCGCCGGCACCCCCAGCGCGTGAGGGGGTGTCCTGAGCGTGTCGAAGGGCACAGCGAGCTCCCGCACCTTGCCAATCAGCACGGGAATGTTTTCGCTCTCGTTGTAGGTTGCGACGATAATGAGCAGTTCTCTTGCTTCGGAGTCCATCGGCAACCTGCTATTCGATGTGTTCTGGTTTGACTGTATCGTCCAGGTGCGTGTGCAATTTCAGCAAGGCCCTGTTGTACGCAGCGATGATATTCTTGCGCGTGACCAGCCCGACGAGCTTGGTGTGATTATCGCGCTCAACCACGGGCAGCCGGCCAATATCGCGCAGGCCGAGCTTGCGCAAGGCGTCATTGAGCGTCTCGTCCGGGAACGCGACTATCAGATCGTGCGTACCTGCTTCCTGAACCGTGATGTCGTGCTGACCCCGCGCCAGGGCCTCCCGCACATCACCTAGAGAAATGATGCCGTGGAGGGTGCCGTTCTCATCTGCGATAGGGAAGCCGTGGTGTTTGGTCTCATCGAAAAGGTGAGCCGCCTCGGACACAAGCATGTCGGGTGGCACGGTCATAATATCGGTTGTCATCGCTTCACCAAGGGTGATCTGATCCAGCAGTTTGGTGTCCTGGCCGAGCGAGCAGTGAATGTTATGCTGCATGAGGCGGAAGTTATAGATGCTGAACCTGTACAGCAAGCGAGCCATGAGTGTGGACATACCACAGACCAGCATGAGCGGCAGGATCATCTGATAGTCCCTGGTCATTTCAAAGACGGTAAGTATCGAGGTTATTGGCGCGTGCCCGGTCGCAGCAAATAAGCCTGCCATACCGACCAGTCCATAGGCGGGGGGGGTTATAGTTGAATGCGCGGAAATCAGGTGACCAAAGCCGCTACCAAGCATCGTGCCGATGAAGAAGGAGGGGGCCATAATCCCGCCAGAACCACCTGTTCCGAGCGTGATAGATGTGACCAATATCTTAATGGCCGCCAGTGCCAACAGGATGCCCATTGTGGGCCCAATTCCTGTAAGCACTTCGCCTATGGTGTCATAACCCAGGCCGAAGATCTGGGGGAAGAAATATCCGATGCAGCCGACCAGCAAACCTCCACAAGAAGCGGTAAACCAAATCGGGAGTCGGGGGCGATCTACCCAGTGCTCAAGTGTATAAAGAGTTCGCACAAAGATAACGCCGGCTAGTGCGCAAATGGCACCGACGAGAATAAACCACGGGAGTTCGGTCACGCGGCCGAGGGCGTAGTTGGGTATCTTGAATGCGGGGGTGTTGCCGAAGGCCGAATAGCCGATGGCGGCCGACGTCACAGCAGCTACGACTATCGGTGCGAGCGAGCTTATTACAAAGTCGTGGAGAATGATCTCTTGGGCGAATAGTACACCGGCTAGCGGTGCGTTAAATGTGGCGGCGATGCCGGCTGCCGCGCCGCATGCGATGAAGGTCCTGCGCTGAGGCAGTCGGGCCTTGGTCAGGTGACCGGCGATGGAGCCGACTGCGGAACCGATCTGTACAATGGGTCCCTCGCGGCCTGCTGAACCTCCTGAACCAATACAGATGCTTGATGCCAGCGACTTTATGATGGCGACTCGCGCCCTGATTCTGCCGCCTCCTACGGCAACTGCCTCAAGGACCTGAGGAACACCGTGGCCCTTCGCCTCCCTCGCACCCCACTGAATAAGCGAACCAACTACAAGCCCACCGAGAGCGGGAAGTACAATGACGTACTTGTCACCCATAAACCAGAGTACATCGCCGAGCCGATCAAAGAAGAACCAGTTAAAGTAGCCGATCAGCCAGCGAAATCCAACCGCGCCGTATCCTCCCAGCACTCCGATTCCGATGCCGATGGCGAGGTTCAACGAGTATTCGGAGGCTCTGGACTGTCGCAATCGCCTCTCGGCCACATGTAGATAGTACCTGGCAAGACGTTGTACCCTTGACCTTGACATCTCTGAAATTCGCATCCTTGTACAGGTGTTGAATGACCGTGGCAATTGGTGTTGGGTCAGTTAGTCGAAGCTTTCGTAACGGAGTTGATGAATAGCAGGAAGGCCTGTGCTATGCGACAAGATGGGCGGACTCCGACCTACGCAAGTGAAGATGGGAGGGTCTTGTGTGCTTGCAGGTCCGCTTGTGCCTCCACTTATGAATCACAAAAACCCCCTCCGCCTACTCCTCCCTCGGAGGCCCGGGGGGGCGTCGCTTACTATACGTCCGCATTGACAGAACTGCTGCTAAGCTTGACTACCAAACCGACTCCGTATCGGCTTCCTCTTCCTCTTCTTCGTCAGGTGCCGGCGATGCACTCGAGCCGCCGATGCGGACGACGTTCGCAGCCTGTGGGCCGCGATCGCCCTGCACGACGTCAAACTCTACCTCTTCGCCGTCATCGAGCGTCTTGTAGCCCTCTTCCTGGATGGCGGAATAGTGGACGAAGACATCCTCCTCGCCCTCGCGCTCAATGAAGCCGTAGCCCTTTTGGGCGTCAAACCATTTTACACGCCCGCGCACTTGTGTTGCCTCCCGAACCCAAATATGCCGTCATGCTTGGGAACAGCTTAGTATAAAGTCCAACCAGTGTCAACCTATCCTATTAGGATTTGCCGCTACGTCCCCAGCGCCTTGAAGGCGTCCACCTGCTCGTGAGCTGTCTTGTAGGCGTCATATATGCAATAGGCATGAGCAGCCACAAAGAGCACAGTTCCGCAGATCAGTAGCACCCAGTGGCCTGCCGGCATGTTCACAAGCACCTCCTGTGCCTGCTGCATCTGCTGCTGCCAGGTCAGGGTCTCGCCTGCGGACTGGTGGGCCACGACCCCCCACGGCTTCATGACGAAGCCGTAAAAAAGCAGCATGACCAACACGGCTGCGCCGCCGAAAAGCGCCAGGCCCTTTTCGTACTGGCGGTTATAAAGCTGTCCCAGGCCCGGAAACAGGCCAGCGGCCAGCACGGCATTGAGCGGACGGCGCGGACTCGGCTCGTAGTCCTCAGAACCGCTCACAAGACTCCGGATCGCCTGACGCCGCTGCTCGTCAGGCGACATGTCAACGAGAGCGCCGGCGAATTTGCGCTCAGCATCCGCGTTGGCCGGTTCGAGCTGTAGGGCGCGTCTGTAGTGTCTCCTGGCTTGCGCCGATCTGCCCATAGCGAGATAGACATCGCCGAGCTGTTCGTGCGCTGAAGTGCTGTCCGGATACTGCTCAGCCAGTTCGCTGGCCGTCTCTTGAGCTCCAGTCAAATCGCCGGTTCGAAGCAAGAGCTGCACCCGTGATAGCAGCTTCTCAAGCTCGACCTGACTATCGTCGCTTATCTCGTCAGTCATCGCTGTGCTCTATGAGAACCTCTGCATCGGACCACAGCCGCTGCAGGTCATAGGTCTGCCGCGTCTCTTCGGCAAAGATGTGCACCACGACGTGCAGGTAGTCAAGGAGTATCCATCTGCCCTCGCGGGTGCCCTCGACATGACCGGGCCAGGTGCCGAGCTTTTCCATCTGCTGCTGTATTTCCTCGGCTATCGCTGCCAGGTGCTGAGGAGAACGCCCGTGGCAGATAACGAAGTAATCGCAAATCGTCGTCACCGGTCGCATATCCATCAACACAATGTTCAGCCCGCGTCGGTCCTGAGCCGCCTGGACAATCGCCTCTGCCTTTTCCTTGGGATTCAAACCCAAACAATCGCCTCCTTGACATGTGTGCAAATTGTTCTGCGCCCGCTAAAGGCGTCGGGCTGGAAGCCCGACCTACGCGGCTGAAAGGGCATAGCCCGTCGCCCCGATGCTCTCGCTGACTTGGCCTCCGACCCACCCGGGCGAAAGGTTGAGATTCTACCCCGACGGTTGGAAATCATCGCCGATGGTAATCTCCAGCCGCGACTGCTCCTCCTCGCCGTTGCCGGCTACGATCTTGCCGCAGCCCATGGCGTCGGCGGCACGCTTAGCTATAGCTCTGGTGTCGCCGTGGTATTCGATGGAGGTGCGCTTGTGGCCAAAATCCTGCGCGTTGTCGGTGGTGACATCTTCGAAGCCGTACTGGCGCAATACTCCGGCGGCCTGACTGGCTATCCCCGCCTTGCCGCAGCCGTTATACACTGCTACCGGACAGTCGGTCCTCACCCGGCCATAGAGATGGTCCTGGATCGTGCTCAGCTCTTTGTGAAACGCTCTTTCATGCAGTTCACCGTACCAGATGCCGTTTCGCATCCGGCCGCCCATGGGAACTGTTGCACAGTAGATCTCCGAGGGAGTGACACCCCGGATGATATTGAATATGTCCACGGCTTCCAGCCAGCCGATGTCGGTTTCGACATACTTCATTATCTGGCTGCCGGCCTTCAGCAGTCGCCATGATTGCGATACCCGCAGTTTCTGGCGCACTATTTCTCTTATGAACATCTGCTGATTGGCGGCCCGCTCCAGGTCGCCGATCTCAACCCGATACTTTGCGCCCGAGCGCGTACGATACACGTTGGACTTGCGGTACCGCACAAAGCCGAGCGCCTGCTTGCCGTTGAGGTGTTGGCGTCCGGGCTTCAGCGCGATGTGCAAGTTCCCCCAGTTGTCGTCATAGTTTATGCCCCGGTGGACACCGTTGGTCCTTGGCCCCTCGATGTCAGGCACCGTTATGTCAATCCCGCCAAGGGTGTCCACTACCTTCACAAACCCCTCGAAGTTGACCTTCACATAATAGTCGGTATCTTCGTCGAGCAGTTCCCGCACCGTGGCTATCGTGAGTTCGTGGCCGCCCTCTGCAAAGGCAGCGTTGATCTTGTCAAGCCCGTGGCCGGGGATATGTACACGCAGGTCACGGGGAATAGACAGGAAAGCCACCTTTTTCAGGCTCGGGTTGATAGAGGCCACCATCAACGTATCGGAGCGCCCGACTTCGCCGTCGCGGTCGTCGGCACCGATTATGACCACACGCAGAATCCTGCCGGTAGGCAGGTGGCTGGGACGATACCAGGGCTCAGCAGTATCTGGAGCCACCCCGGTGCCGGGGCGTGTGACGGTAGGGCAGACTACCGCGTCGTAAACACCGAACGCTCCGCCGATGATTACGGCGATAGCCAGAAGATATAGCACGAAATCGAAAGAGCTCTTCATGTCTTGCTCCGAATGACTGCTGCTATCAACAGAGTCGGGCTGGAAGCCCGACCTACGCGGCCTAGAGACGCGTAGCGCGGCCTGAGCTTTGTGCCGTTTGCAAAGGTCAGGTGAGAATGCAGCCTGCCCTGAGCTTGTCGAAGGGCTGGCATTCTCAGCTTCAAGCCCGCGAATGCCGTTAATCCGTTCCGCGTGCAATCAAGTAATGATATACAGCCCGGCTGCTGCAATGTACTGGCTGACCGGTTCCGGGGTCAGACCGGCTATGGACTTGCCTGCGGCGACCCGTTTCCGGATGTCTGTGGCAGAGATGTCAGGAGTGGGCGCCGATACCACCTCCACCTTGGCTGCGCGATTTGCGCCAAGTACCTGCTCAATGCTCGCCAGGTCATAGCCAGGACGCTGAACAGCTATGAATCGGCATTCATCCAGGACAGCGTCCGGCTCCCGCCAGGTGGGCAGGTCCAGGGCCATGTCTGCGCCGGCAATGAAGTATAGCTCGCAGTGCGGCCCGGTCCATGACCGCAACTGTCGCAAAGTGTCTATAGTATAAGCGATTTCCTCGCGCATCAGTTCCACCAGGGATACACAGAAGCGGGGGCTATCAATGATTGCCAGGAGCCCCATCAGATAACGATCCTTCGCGCTGCTGATCTCGGCGTCGATCTTGTGGGGAGGACGGCCGGAGGGAATGAAAACGACACGATCCAGATCATAGCCCTGACGCACTTGCTCGGCGGCGACCAGATGCCCGTGGTGAATAGGGTCAAAAGTGCCGCCGATTATGCCCAGACGGTGGACAGTACTCCACTTGAACCCCACGTTCTCCATCGCCGGAATCTTAGCACAAGCCCGTGCTTTTTGCAAAGCACATTCAGTATTCGACACAGCATCACCCATCACCCGCCGGCCATCACCCTTAGCAGGCTCTCACCGGCACAGTAAAGGGAATCCCACAGCCAGCGTCTGGCTAGCACAGTCCCCAACAGCACCACGCCCAATTCCGCCAGCACCACGATTGGCAGCGGCGGCGCTACCAGCGGCCTTGGCGAGTGGCTCAGGCGGCCGGCCCGGTAGCTGGGGGAGATGCTGGCGTGATACACCGGGGTTAGTCCGGCGGGCAGAGAGGGTTGCGGCTGGAGGGTTTGCTCCTGTAGCATCAGCAGGAGTCGGCTGACTGTTTCTCTGCTGGTAGCTTCTGCGGCCCGCAAGTCGCAGTCAGCCTCCGCCGTCGCCCGCCACCGATGGGCGTAAACAAAACCCAACGGCATCGGCAAAGCAAGCGTGGCGGCCAGCTCCACGATCAGGTGCCACATATTGTCTTTCCGCTCAATATGCGCCTGCTCGTGGGCCAGCAGCGCGTGCAATTGCTCCTCGGTGATCCGGTCCACCAATCCCCGCGACACTACCACGAACCCCTCGCGCACACCCACGGTGAAGGAGAAGTCATCCTGACTTCTTGCTACTAACACGCCGCTTTCGTCCTCACCCGCCGACATCTGCGCGGCAAGTTTCTCCACGCGGCGCGAGCTTATCCAGCGCCAGACGAAGCGGCACAGCGCGAAAACGATGACCGCCGCCGCCAGCGTCCCGGCGATCCGGAAATGCCAGGCCGCGTCAGGAGCCTGTGTGAGGCCTCGCCAGCAGAAGTGAGAGCGGATCCGCTCCAGATGTGGTGAGGCTGCCGAAGTTGAGGGCGCGATCAGGGAAATCGTGGTAAGCAGAGCCGCAGCGACCGGGGGAAACAAACAAACCGCCAGCCAGAAGCGCGCAGCGGTGCGGGGATTGTCATCAGAAAGCGATTCCGCTGCCGCCGTTGCCGGCAGGGCGGCCAGCAATTGTATCACTGCGCTATAGACGACCAACAGCAGGGCCGCGGCCAGCACAACGGCCAAGAAGCTAACCCCCTTGATCTTCCTTGCGCTTCTCCTCAATTATTGCGGCCAGCGAATCGAGCTTCGACGGGTCGCTCTCCCCGAGCGCCTCGACGAAGTACGACATCGCTGGCTCGGCAAAAGTCCCCAGCAGGCCGTCTATCACTTGCCGGATGACGTTGGTGTCCAACTCGCCGCGTGACACGCCGGCGGTGTAGTAGTATGCCTTGCCCCGCATCTCACGACTAAGCAGGCCCTTCTTGTACAGCCGGCTCATCGTAGTCATGACGGTGGTGTAGGCGGCCTTCTTGCCCTGCTCTTCCAGCTTCTGGCGTACGTGCTCCACCGACACGTGGCCCTCGGACCCCCACACGGCATTCATCACTTGTGCTTCCAGCGCTCCCAGCGTCTGTTGCAGGCCCTCTTCACCAGGGCGATAAACGGGAACTTTCGGTGCATTGTCTTTTCCCACGATGGCTACCTCCAGCTACTTGGGTCGCTAATGCAGATATTGAGTTTGCGCTACTTTGCTGCCTGCTTATAGTATTCCCAATAAGACGTACTACTAATCATAGTAGTGAATAAATCGCTTGTCAAGTACCTTGCAGGCAAAATCTTGTGCGATTCAGGTAACTACTCACCTTGTAGCTTGGAATGATGTTGCCGCTTTGTCGTTGGCGTGGGTGCCCCCCCCAACGACAAAGAGACTGTTAAGAGTTAAGGCGTCGTCTTTCGGAGGGGCAGGGCACCCACTCCGAAGCAGTGGGTCGGGGTGGATTTTGCGAAAGCAAAATTCGGGTTCCCTATCCGGCCCAAGGGGCCGTAATGCTGTTGTAGGGGCGCAATTCATTGCGCCCAATCAGCAGCAGTTTTGAGGGCGTGATAAGACATTTCTTGAGTTGTTAGGAAGCAGTAACGCTCTCAGAACTGGCGAGACGGCGGACGGCGGCAAAGCGTTGGCACCAACTGCGGCCGGCCTCGACGACTGCGCCCAGATCGGGCCATCCGCACCAGTGGCTCATCGCCCGCTGCAATTCCTTCCTACTTAGGAAAGAAATATCTCATTGCGCTCCTACAGTGAGACTATAATATTGGCAATAATATAGTTGACACACAAGGGCCTTTGCTCTACAATGTAGGTAGGTTAGCGCGAGACATCGAATACTAGTCCAGATGGCAAGGAGGCAACGTTATGAGCGCCGATTTCCTCACCGGAAGCGAATACCTACATGCTGGTGACATCGTGCAACTGGACTGCGACACTCAGTGCAACTTCATTCTTCTAGATGCCGCCAACTTCCGTGCATATCAACGAGGCGACAGTTTTCGCCACTCCGGGGGCTTCTTCACACACTTTCCCGCCCAAATTGTGGTTCCCACTACTGGCACTTGGAATTGGGTCATTGACCTGGGCGGCGGACAAGCGAATATTCGTCACTCAGTCAGCTATATCAAGCAGCAGCGATAGCTCACCCTGAGCCTGAGACAGGGAATGCCGTTAGTTGACGTACTATGCAACGCTAAGAATATAGAGCGAACTAAATCAACTGAGCACTAGCTCCAGCAGCCACTAGCCCGCCCTATTCCCAAACGCGTAGCTCGCCCTTCCTTTTGTTATGGCGGCTGGGACCCGCTTTTATGTCGCGTGGCTCGGGCTTCCAGCCCGAGTCTTTCTGCCATTCGGAGAAGCCACGTCGACATTGCGCGCAATGAGACATTTCTTGAGTTGTTAGGAAGCAGTAACGCTCTCAGAACTGGCGAGACGGCGGACGGCGGCAAAGCGTTGGCACCACCTGCGGCCAGCCTCGACCGCTGCGACTCCTTCCTACTTAGGAAAGAAATGTCTAATCACGCCGCTACAACGGCATTCGCGTCTGTCGCCATTGCCCTTTGGAGGGACTGTCCCACGCCCAACCGCCCACACAGACAGCGAGAAGTTGAGCAGTTACAAATCCGCAAACAGATCATCTGTCACCGTGTCAGGGTCAGGTTCGGCAGCTTGCCGGGCGAACTCAATAGCCTCTGCAACATCACCGGCTGCCTGCTGCTCTACGGCTGCCGCATTCGCCTCATCCATAATGCCGTCGGCAATGAGACGGCCTTTCATGACCGAGAGCGGGTCCCGTGCCGCCCAGCTTGCCTCTTCTTCATCAGATCGGTATTCACATTGATCGCTCTTGGAATGTCCGCACATGCGGTAGGTCCGCGCCTCGATTAGCGTCGGCCCAGCTCCCGAGCGGGCCTGTGCAACCGCCTCTGCGGCGGCCTCTCGCACTGCGAAGTAGTCATTGCCATCTACGCTAACACCCGTCATGCCGTATGAGCTGGCAAATTGCGCGAGTTCTGTGACCTTGAAATTCTCTACAACGTGCGTGCTCATCGCATACAGGTTGTTCTCCAGAAAGTACACGATCGGCAGCTCCCATACCGCGCCCATGTTCACCCCCTCATGAAAAGCGCCCTGCCCGCACGCGCCATCGCCGAAGAAGCACAACACGACGCGGCCGGTCTTCTGCAACTTCTGGGTCAGCGCAGCCCCCGTAGCGACCGGTATCATCCCCCCGGTTATGCCATTGGAGCCCAGAAAGCCGATGTCAAAGGCGGCCATGTGCTGCGAGCCGCCCCGCCCGCCGGAATACCCCTCACGCTTGCCCATGAGCTCAGCCATCAAGCGCCCCAGTTCCGCGCCCTTGGCGATGAAATGCCCATGCCCGCGATGGTTGGATGTCACCAGATCAGAAGCCTCAAGCGCCGCGACGGCTCCGACTGCGCAGGCTTCCTGGCCGCGGCAGAAATGTGAGGTGCCGCCGATTAGTCCCTTGCTGAAGAGCTCATCCAGCGCCTCCTCAAACTCCCTGATGGTGACCATCAGCCGGTAATGCGCAACTAACTCCTTGGCTGGATAGCTCATGTTACCCTCCGGATAATGACGGCGGCGGTGGGGCCATGGATGTCAGTAAGGCTGGAGCGCCCGGTCACGGCCACACAATCGCCGGTTGCGCATGAGTCGAGACCACCAATCGCCGCGCAGATGTCCAGAGCCATTGATGCGCCGAAGGTGTGCCCGTATGCCGGCGGCGCGAATACCGGCGGCATGTCTGTCAGATCGGCTTGCCGACATGCGGTGTCCAAAGCGGCGTCGGGGTTCGCTTCGCTAGCCACGGCCAGACCAACACTGGCGATCTCGGCCAGGATTTCAGCGCCTCTGGCCGTCGCCGTGTCCATGCGTTCCAACATGAGCATGCAGCCGCCCTCGCCAGGTACGAAATCTGGCCCAAGTTCATCGCGACCTCCCAGGCCGCTGAGCAGCGCCACACTCAGCGCCTCACAGCCGCCGGCGAGGACATAGTCGGCGTCTCCGGCTCTCACTCGGCGCAGAGCGAATTCCAGCGCACAGGCCGCTGATATGCTGCCGGCACAAAACGTGCCTGCGGGCCCCTGGATGCCGTACTCGATGGCCACCAGCGCCGTCGGCGAGTTGGCCATTGCATGGGTGAAAATCATCGGCGAGCCGAAGCGCAGGCCCTTGGCATGCACGCGTGCGCTATGGTTGGTCATCGCTTCCAAGCAGCCGTATGCGGTTCCGAGGCACAGGCCGACACGGTCCCCGTCCAGTTCCGACCAGATCAGTCCGGCGTCCGCGAAGGTCAGCGCGCAGGTCGCAAGCGCCAGCTCCGAGCAGCGGTCCAGGTAGGTCTTCTTGCTGATCAGATAGTCTGCGACTGCGAAGTCCCAGCACTCCGCCACCTCCGCGAAGCCGGCGGTATCTGTCAGCCGTTCGGAGGCGCCGATACCCACTCGGCTCTCGCGCAGGCCCTTCAGAAAGTCCTCGCGCCCGATGCCAGCCGATGCAATCGGCCCGGCCCCACTGATTACTACGCGCTGGTTCTCAGACAATGCACTTCTCACAATCTATAGCCTGGATTATCCGCGAGTGAAATGACAGAGTGTAATCACCGCAACGACCTCGGGCTGGAAGCTGAGAACGCTGACCCACGCCTCGGCGTGGGTACCCCTCGCGTTCTCACCTGCCCTTCGAGAAGCTCAGGGCAGGCCGAGCTACGCGTTGCTAGATAGTGCGGCCCAGGATGACACACGCGTTATCCCCGCCGATGCCCGCTGAGATCGAAGCGGCGTACTCTATACGCTGCTGGCGCCCGCCTGCGGTCACATAGTCCAGGTCGCAGGCGGGGTCGGGTTCGCCGTAGTTAGTGGTCGGGGGCACGATCTGATGCAAGACCGACAGAGCTGTCACGATCCCCTCGATCGCCCCGGCAGCCCCCATCAGGTGCGAGATAGCGCCCTTTATGGACACCACGGTTATGTCGTATGCGGCTCGGCCCAGTACGGCCTTGATCGCCTCGGTCTCGGCCACGTCGTGATACTCGGTTCCGGTCCCGTGCGCGTTGATGTGATGAAGCTCATCAGGGCGAAGCTCCGCCGTTTGCAGAGCTCCCTGCAGCACTCGCGCCATACCTGCTCCGCCGGCATCGGGGGCGGTCAGATGATAGGCGTTATTATTCTGCCATGAGCCCAGGACTTCACAGTAACAGCGTACGTCGCGCTTGCGGGCATGCTCCAGATTCTCCAGCACCAGCACGCCCGAGCCCTCCCCGAAGATGGTTCCGCTGCGGTTGGCCGAAAACGGATACAGATCGTCATCGGTGATGGTGCGTAGCAAGCTCAGCCCACTCAGAATACTGGGGGCCAGCGAATCGTAACCGCCGACCAGCACCGCCTCCGCCTGTCCGCTTCGTATCAGTTCCGCTCCGTAGCCGATGGCGGCGGTCCCCGAAGCGCAGGCCATGGAGAACTGGCTGCACGGCCCGGTGATTGCGAACGTGGCACAGACTATAGCAAGCGCCTTGTCGAAGTTGAACTGATCGAAGGTCGTCGGTGAGGGCTGGTCGTCCAGCAGCCCGCCTATATAGCTTTCCCAGGACGTGGAGCCGCCGAAGTTTGTCGCCAGCACTGCACCCACATTCGGCCCAGCCTCTCCAGCGGGGCACAGGCGGTCATCCAGGCCGGCATCTGCTACAGCCTCTGCCGCCGCTACGAGGAGAAACTGCGTAGCCTCGTCGGGAGGCTGTGTCAGGGAGAATTGTGCGGGGTCGAACTGCCAGTCATTGACTTGTCCGGCCTTTTCGTTGCGCAGGCCGGTGGGGTCAAACTTCGTCAGCTTGCTCAGGCCGCGCCGGCCGCCCAGCAACCCCTCCCACAGAACGTCCTTACCGACGCCCAGAGGAGTTACAGCGCCCAGGCCGGTTATGGCAACACGGTTGAAGGTGGACTCCATCGGTCATTGCCTGTGTGCGGAATCTAGAACCAGTTGTGGATTACCCAGTAGGCCAACGCGCCGAACACCACTCTCTGATGCGTAGCGCGGCCCAAGCTTTGCGTCGTTTGCAGA
>JALGTY010000196.1 GCA_029821145.1 Candidatus Zipacnadia bacterium | reverse complement strand
AGGTGGATGGAAAAGGCGCGATTGTTGAGCATCCTTCTGCCCTATCGGAGGCGTTTCGACTGGGCGGCGAGCTTGTTTCAGCGCCGGAAGCCCCGCCGCAAACAGTGGACGTGGAGTTGTTCTGACCCTTTTGCGGTATATACCTTGAGACTTCGAGCATATCTACACAGCTCGTGCTCCCCGCCATTGGCGCAGCCTGCCTGCCTCGGAGCACCCTACTCAATAGCGATGATATCGTGAATTCCAGTCTCTTCTACGTGTGCTTCGACCCAGCCGTCGGCGTAACTCCATTGTAACTGTCGGCTGCCCGGCTCCAGCGTAACGCGCTGAGGCTCGTCCCCAACCTGCACTCTGACGATCACCGGGCCGGTCCCCGGTACATTCTCGACGATGTGCAACCGTGGCGTCAAAGTTGGGTTGACCGCTCGGTTGACCAGGTGTACCGCCAGCAAGCCATTGCGCCTCCGCAAGGTCACTTCAAGGCTACTGGGGCCGCAGACGTTCACCTTGCGACTGATGTCCAAACTGTCCAACAGGTCCTCGGCAAATTCGCGCAGTCGCGGATGGTGGCTGACGTAGTAGCCACGCATCAAGTCACCGTGAATCGCAGCGATCTGGCCCTTGCCGGTCTTGCGTATGGTCACCGCCGGATACTCGGTCTCATCCTTGCCGGGCTCCTGCTGGTCCAGGACAGCGGCGTACATTTCGGCGTCCACCGTCCGCACCGGCTGCCACGGCCCGACCACGGTCGCAGCTTTGCCATCCACTGCGATATGCCAGACTTGGTCTCTTGCCTCGCCTGCCGGTTCAACTCCTGCCAATTCTGGATGGTCCTCAGCGAGATGGGATCCGCTGATTAGCACTACCCCGCCGGACTGGGCGTAAGCTTCCAGGCCCGCGGCCATCTCCTCTGAGATTGGCTCTTGGTCCCCGACGGCCACCAGCGCATACTGGCCAATCCGCTCCATCATCCGCGTCTCGTCCAGTACGTCCACATGATACTGGTTCTCGATGAGCAGATGCAGTGTGCCCTCGGCAGCATAGGTGCTCTCTCCGACGCAGAAGGCTTCCGGGTTATGACGCCACACGTGCGCGTCGCTGAGCAGCACCGCCACCTCCGGCACTGATTCGGTATGCTGCGAGAAGGCCTGTCGCTGGCGGCAGAAGTCCGCGACCTCGGCGAGCATATCCTGATGCCAGCCGGTCAGCCACCCACTGCGCTGTGGCACGTTATACAGAAACACCGTCCCGCCGCAAGACATCACCTCTGCCACTTCCTGGCAAAGCCCCTCCACGGTTTTCATCTGCCAGGCTGCGTGCTCATGATCCGAATGGCCTGGGAAGGTCCAGGTAAAGGTCCATGCCATCAGGTTCCAAGGCATGTGATGACCATCCATATAGCGGCCCTCGACCTCTGCCCGCTCGCAGCCGAACGAGGGGGAAAAATCCCCTGACAGGTAATCAACCGGCGCTGCCACCGGCCCGGGCATGCGCAGCGAGTACATCCAGTTGCTGCACACGGCGCAGTCCGGCTTGCGGGCGTGTATTGCCTCGGCGTACTTGCACACATATTCGACGAACAGGTCCCGGCGAAATGCCCGCCACGTGGGCCAGTTGGGGTCATCGCGGTCTGTCGGCGCCTCTGTGATGCCGGTACGGCGCTCGAATTCGGCCCGGCAGCGCTCACAGTAGCAGTCCCGCACCGCCCAGCAATCGCCGTCAACCCAGAACCCATCTACATCATACTCATCAATGATCTCCATCATCTGCGGGATCATCAGCTCGTCAACGTAAGGGCTCAATAGACATGTGTAACCGGCCCTGCGCTCGCCATGTTCGCCACCTCCCACGCCCTCGGCATCCACTCGCGCCCATTCGGGGTGCAATTCCACGGCCCGGTCATCCCACACGCCTGAGTAGTGCACCGACAGTGGGATGTCCATCTCAGCGGTCACATCGCGGTGGATGCGCAGCGCATCTTTGACGATGCCCGGGCTCGGACTACCGACCTTCGTCGGGTAACTGGCATAGCCCGGGTGCCCTTTGCAGTCGCACTGCACGAAGTCCGGCTTCACTTTTTCAAGCTGCTCGCGCAGATGCTCGTGGGTCAGTTCTGCGCCGAGTTCGGTGTCATTGCCATTCGCGTGCAAGTCATAATGCAGTCCGAAGAATGCGTTTTCCCACCATTTGCTATCCGTTATGTGCATCTATCTGCGCCCTTTCATGCTCAAGAGATGCTGCTGAATCTGCGTCCTGCTAGATTGAACGCCGTTTCGGCATTGCCCTCCCCAGCAGATATTACGCCACATCCCTTCGCAACACGAAGAAACAGGCAGGTATCCGCATCCCCGGGGGCGAACTGACAGTCTGCGATAGCATCTTGCCCGGCTTGTTCCGGCGCAGATAGTTTTCCTGAGTGGGTCACTATTCAGAATATTACCGCAAAAGGGACGGACAAATGGCCAAGAAGAAACCGATCAAAGTAGCCGTTATCGGCCTGGGACGGTCAGGCTACGACATTCACATCAGGCGCATGCGGGGCGATGATCGCTTCGAGATCAGTGCCGTCACGGACTGGATCCCCGAGCGCATGCAAGAGGTGCAGGCCGAATTCGGCTGCGCTACCTATCCCGACCACAAGGCTCTACTCAAGGACGCCGACGCCGATATCGTGGTAACCGCCACGTACTCCAACACCCACGTAGATGTGTCCAAGGATGTGCTACGCAGCGGCCGGCACTCCATCTGTGAGAAGCCGATCTCTGACAGCTATCAGTCCGCCCGCAGCCTCGTTGAACTCGCTAAGAAGACAGGAAAAAAGCTGTTCGTACACCAGAACTACCGTTTCATGGCAGAGAGCCGGCATATCCTCGATGTCATCAAATCCCGGCGCATCGGCGATGTCTTCGAGATCCGTATGCGGGCGCTCGGTTTCAGCCGCCGCGACGACTGGCAGACCCTTGCCAAGTATGACGGTGGCGTCATCAATAATACCTGCCCGCACTTCATTGACCTGGGCCTGCAGTTTCTCGGCTCGCCGGTGCAGGACGTATTCTGCGACCTGAAGCATATCGCGGCTGCGGGCAACGTCGAGGATCATGTCAAGGTTCTGCTGAAGGCTGAAAATGGCCGGGTGTATGATATGGAGGTCTCCAGCGTGTGCAAGTTCCCGGAGCCGAAGTGGACCCTCCTCGGCTCCTGCGGAACGCTTGTCTCCGATGGCAAGACCAGCAAAATCGAATGGTTCGACCCCAAACAGCTAGACAAGCTTGAGTCGATCGAAGAGCCGCCGCCCGACCGCAGGTACGGTAACGACGATGTCATCCCGTGGAAGTCGGAAGAAGTCCCGTCTGTGGGCCCGCCCATCGGCGACTTCTATGACAACGTATGGGCCGTGTTGCGAGAGCGCAAGGCAATGGTGGTCAAGCCTGAGCAGGCGCTCGAAGTCGTCCGCATCACCCAGGCCTGCAAGCGCGCCAGCGGCTTCTACGACTAGCGATCAGGCCTCTGCGAGCAGTAGTCGCACTGGTCCTTGACGCGACTGCCACGGACATCTACAATCTATACTGGTAACTACTGACCTTGTGGCTACAGACTGCGTCAAACCAACCCAATACAGTACGACAGGCGTCTCGCCTGTCGAGTCGTCTCGTCTGACGCGACTTTGCGATACCCATGTGACAATCTTCCAGGAGGCTTTACGATGGCACAGTTCTCGAGGATGGCAACACTCAACACCATTTACGGTGACGGCCTGGTGCCGGTGTTTTACAATGGCGATATCGAAGTAGCCAAGCAGATAGTTGATGCGATCGCCGAGGCCGGCGGTCATGTCGCGGAGTTCACCAACCGTGGCGATTTTGCGATTGAGGTATTCTCGCAGCTCATAAAGTACTGCCAGGAGCAGTACCCGCAGGTAATCATGGGAGTCGGCTCAGTGATTGACGCCCCGACTGCGGCCATGTATATCGCCAACGGCGCCAACTTCGTAGTCGGTCCCACCCTGAACCCGGAGGTTGCCGAGGTCTGTAACCGCCGGAAGGTCCCGTACTCGCCTGGATGTGGCAGTGCCACGGAAATCCAGCAGGCCCACGAGCTGGGCGTGGAGATCGTTAAGCTCTTCCCCGGCGGTCAGGTCGGCGGCCCGGCCTTCGCAAAAGCGATGAAAGGGCCCTGCCCCTGGACCAGCATCATGCCCACAGGCGGCGTGGATGCAACCGAAGAAAGTGTCACCGCCTGGATAGAGGCCGGCGCTGTCGCTTTGGGCATCGGCAGCAAGCTGATTGTCAAAGACCTTGTCGCCGCCGGCGACTTCGACGCCATCAAGACCAAGGTCGCCAACTGCCTGTGGTGGGTCAAGAAAGCTCGTGGCGAGTCGGTGTTCATCGGAATCGAGCACCCGGGCATCTTCCCCACTGAAGCAGGCGGCGGTGAGGACGTGGCCAAATGGTATGTGGATACCTTCGGCTTTGACATGAAGGTCGGCAACTCCTCGGTATTCGTCGCCGGCCAGGGCAAAGGCCGCATCGAAGTGATGAAAGAGCCGTCCGAGGAGAAGGCGCACATCTGCGTGCTGGTACACAACATGGATGAGGCCATTGCACAACTCGAAGCCAAGGGCCTCGAAATGGAGGAGGTCAACGAAAAGCCGGGGCTCAAGGCCTGCTTTTTGAAGTCAACCGACCCGGGCGGCTATCGCGTTCATCTGCTCTGGAACCCGGCCATAACCTGATCCACGCATACACATTGAGACCGTTGCGGCCACATCTCTCCTGCGAGCCGGTGTGGCCGCTTTGCTCTCACCCAACGCGGGCCCGCATCATTCATGAATCCGTAGCTCGGCCTGAGTGTGGCACCGTTTGCCACACTCAGGTGAGAATGGGGGTACCCACGCCACAGGCGTGGGTCAATTCTCAGCTTCCAGCCCGAGATCGTTGGGACGATTACACTGTGTCATTTTGTGTCCCTTCGCAAAAGAACACTGGTGATAGCTCCCAGAAGAAAGGTCGAAAAGGAAATGACAGCCGCACGTCGCCCGTTTTTGCGCTGGTCAATCGTCAGTCTGTTCACGGTCTTGCTGCTGGCGGAAGCCGGCGTGGCTGTGGCAGATCCGCCCCTCGTCGGCCTCGCTGGGGAGAAGTACCGACGGGCATACGTGGGTATCATCGAGCAGCTTGGCGGCGAGAGCGAACAAGTCTCAGGAGCCGAGTTGGAGGATCCCGAGGCCCTCAGCAACTACACCGCGTTGGTTGTCGTTACACGCGGCGAGGCCGGCCAGGAAACCTATGGATTCACTGAGGCGGCCGACGCTGCGGTGGCAGAGTACGTGAAAGGCGGAGGGCGGGTGCTGTGCTCGTTCGGCTGCTCGCCACCGAAGGTGATGTTGGGCGGACGAAGCAATACGGGCGGCTGGGGCCGAGGGCCGGACTGGGTCGTCACCGACAACACCCACCCCATTACGGCGGGCATGCAACTTGGACAGATCGTGCGGTACGGCGCGTATCGCTGTCGGATTGCCAGTATTGAGCCCCCGGGCAAGATGCTGCTTGCGGACATCGGCGGCAGTACTGCCGTGGCAGCTATCCCGTACGGTGACGGCGAGGTAATCCAGACAAACGGCGATCTGGGGCATGGTGGAGCCGACGCCACCAGCAATGAACTGCGCTACCGGCTCATGCTGTATCTGCTCTACGGGAAGGGCCAGGAGCGTTTCGGGCCTGACGTGCCTGCACCTACCCAGGAACCTCAGCAGCGCCCGCAACTCTACACGCCCCGTCAACTGGCGCTGGATGCGGCCCAAGATGCGGGCTACGTTTTCAAGGAAGACTTTGATGGACAAGCCCCTGCCGGCGAATTGGACTACGGCTACCGTGCAAATATCAGCCAGGCCGCTGACGGCGCAGGCAGTTATTGGGCAATATCGGCCCCTGAGGGCAACCAGACCTTCGCGCCGTGGTTGCGAGTGCCGATCTCCGAAGCCGAGGTCGAGGCGGGACAAACGTACCGGCTTTCACTGAAGGCCCGGATTACAGGCGTGGCGAGAGATGTGTTGGCACCGGCGCGGGCGGAGCTGCGGTTCTACGACGCGGAGGGCAGAGAACTTTCGCATCCGCACATATCTACGGGTGATGCGCCGAAGGGTGAGGAGTGGGCGCAGATATCAACTCAGACTGTGGCTCCCGAAGCTGCGGTGAAGGCGACGGTTGCCCTGTCGGGGATGCTTCCGAGCGGAGCTCTGCAACTG
>JALGTY010000195.1 GCA_029821145.1 Candidatus Zipacnadia bacterium | reverse complement strand
GGGCGAGATTGCAGGCCTCGGCGCAGGCCTGTTGATGCTGCATTACAGCCGCGATGACGAGCGCGACGCCGATGATGGCGGCTGCAATCTGTCCTATGCGGCGGGCTATGACCCCCATGGGGGAATAACCTTCTTCGAGAAGCTGCACGCCAAGTACGAGCGCTCGCGCCCCTCTCAGTTGGAACATCTCTTGCTTACTCACCCGCCGACGCCCAGCCGCATTGCACGGCAGCTTGGCAGGCCGATTCTCGACTCGGACAATGCAAAAGCTGCCGTCCACATAGCCCGCGGCTACCAGCGGCGCTTTCAGTACAGCGCGGCGGCCCAGCTCTTCCAGCAGACTCTGCAGACGCATCCCAGATTGCCTGACGCCCATGCCGGGCTTGCCGACTGCTACGCGGCCGTCGGCCTGCTGCCGCAAGCACAGCAGTCCTACCAGGCGGCGCTTAACTTGGACGCCGACAACACCTATGCTTCTCGACAGATGGCCGCCTTGCCCCAAGCACCGGCCCCGATGCCTACTATGAGCGCGACAGAGACTAGCATGGCCGCGGCACTGCTTGACCAGGTAGCCGACCTCAAGAGCGCCGTGGCTCGCACGAACACGCAGAGCAGCCAGTTTTCCAACACCGTCGCCAACCGCATGAGTGGCGCGGTGCAGGTGAGCAGGGACTCCACTGGCACGATCCTGGGCATCTCCGACGCCAATCCCGACTTCTCTGATGACCAGCGAGATGTGTTCTTGGCGGCCAGCAGCGCCATCAGCGCGGCAAACAGCACCGTGTATGCCATTGAGTCTCTGGACAGCCGATTCCGGACTCTGAGCACCGACTGCCAGGAACTCACAACTCGCTTGACCTCCATTTTGCGCTCGTGCGCGGCCGGCAACGGCCATGCCCACGATGTCGAGATCGCCAAGCGCTCGTGGGTTGCAATGGGTAACGCCGCTGCCGATTTTAACACCGCGATGAGCGCGACTCCCGGCGCCATTTCGGCAGCAACTGATGTCCAGCGCGCCGTGGCTGACACGATGACATACATGCAGCTTATGGCAAGGAACCCGGACAGTGACGCCAATGACCAGCTCGTCAAGCAGGCGGCTGCCGAGGCCGAGCGACTTACCCAGATAGCTAATGCCTCGGTCGGCAAGGTGAAGAAGATGACACGCCGGGCCGAGGCGCGGGCCTTGCTGGCGCGCATCAACGTGGCTGCGCTGGGCCTGCAGCCCGAAATGAGGCAGGCATTCGACGGCTTGGTGGCCCACTACGTGCTCACCCGGCCGGAGCAAGTCACCGAGTTACGCGAACTTGGTTTCGGCCACGGTGACGCCGCCTTCGCACTGGCGGCGGCAAGGAGCGCGGGTGCCGCACCAGAGACGTACACATCAACGCTTGCGAATTACAGCCTTATCAACACTTTGACCAAGCAGGGCGTCAAGCTCGAAGGTGGGATCGTGCTGCTCCGCTACCTCGCAAACGCCATGGAGCGCGAGGTCGAGTTCGCGCAAGACGCCGGATAGAATCGCGAGAACACCTGCTGTATGCCCAACAATTCACGGCAAATGTCCAAAATCAAATATGTGTCAATAGCAACAGCGGGCCTGGTCCTCTGCTGCGCAGGGTGCTGGGCTCTTTTTCATCACTTGGAGCCTGCGGCCGACGCGGCGCGCCTATCGCCGCCGGTAATGGTTCTGGCCCCGCAGCACTATGAGGCGTGGGCGCGGCAGCATTTCTTCACGCGCCATTCCGGCGACAAGCCGCTGAACTGGAAGCTTGCCGAAAAGGCGGCTGAGTTCTACGAGAATCAGCCGATGGGCAAGTTTGTCCTGCAAGAGAATGATTGCTCCGATTTCGTTGACTGCATTGTGGACGAGGCTCTGGGCTACGGGGCCCGCTTCAACCGCGACTCAGACTCCCATGTTGCCGCTCGCACGCGCGGCATCTGGCAGAGCTTCTACTGGGATGGTCAGATGCCGCTCCTGCCGGGCGACATCCTCTCCGTGCGCCACTCGCCCTGGTATCATCCCGATCCGGAGTCGTGCTGGCATGTGGGTATCATCGGCGCCGACGGGAAGGTCTATGACTTCGTCAAGCTGAAATCCTGGTCGGCGGCGCGCTACGGGCGCAAGTCTGTGGAGTGGTTCATCCGCCACTCCAACGGGCCGCGACAGCTCCGCGTCTGGCGCTTGCACCCGCGATACCGCTACTGTGTCAGTCCACTGCCGGGTTTAGCAGGTTGAGCCATAGCAAAGATGACAACTGATTACTGGGAGGTGCCTGATAAGGTGAGCGCAAGTAGCTTTCGTGAAGCCGGTTGGGTATGGGAAGGGCAGGGCTTTGATCCTGATGTGCCACCATCCATTTATGGCGTAGGCGAGGGGGCTACCTACTTCGGCCTGGACCGCTGCAATCTCATGTTCCACCCCAACAACGAAATCACCCTCGGCAAGCTGGCAGACAAGCGCGAGGTCGTAGCCGACATCTCGAAGTGGAAGCTCGTAGAAATACCCCGCCAGGACGGTGTTGCTGGCGGCGTGGGCTTCCGCAACTGGCGCGACAGTGACCCCGGTACTGTCCGGGCAGAAGCGGAGAATCTCAGTCGGCTGTCACTGCAATTCCCGAATGTAGTGGGCGCTATGATAGACGACACCACCGGCATGTTGGAGTACGATCACTATGACGCCGGCGCCCCGGCGGCAGTTCGTGCGGCTCTCGACAGCGCCAATCCCGACCTCAAGCTGTGGATTGTCGTCTATTGGCAGCAACTGACTGAGGATTACTGGGAGCCATTTGCTGAGGCTATTGATGTCGTCCACCTCTGGGCGGGAGACCCGTGGAAGCTCGTTAACCTCGAACAATACGTGGACCACTGCGAGCAGGTTTTCCCGGGCAAGGAGATCATCGTGGGCAGTTACCTCCGCGACTATTCGCGCAAGCAGGAGGTGCCGACGGAGTGTGTTGTCCAGCAGTACGAGATCATGTACCGACTGTGGGAGCAGGGGCGGATCGCCGGCTATAGCATCCTGGCCGCCTGCCTGATAGACCGCCACCCTGAGCAGGCCGAGTGGATCCGGGACTTTTTGGCCGCGCACTGACACCGATTGTGCAACTTGTTCCGAGCACGGCGCCGGCTGCCCTGGAATACCAGCCTGCCGCTGTACGTCAATACGGCTATGAAAACGAGATACCGAAAAGCCACAATTGCATTGCTCTTAGTATTTGCCGCCAGCACCGGCTGTACAGGTGATGCGGCCCGGCCTGTGCAGATCGACTCTGGGCTGGTCCGTGGCCTTGCTGTCGGCGAAGCGGCTGATGTCATCGCATACAGGGGCATACCTTATGCAGCCCCGCCGGTGGGCGAACTGCGCTGGAAAGCCCCGCAGCCAGTGGCACCGTGGGAGGGCGTGCTGGTCTGCGAGGATTATGGGCCGGTCTGTCCGCAGCCGAAGTTTGGGAAGGGGGTTTACGAGGCAGACCGAGCGCCTGCGGATGAAGATTGCCTGTATCTGAATGTGTGGACGCCGGCAGGGACCCCCAAGGGGAAGCTGCCGGTGATGGTTTGGATACACGGCGGGGGGTTCACTATCGGGTCAGGCTCGATGCGGTACTACGATGGGCAGAATCTGGCGCGGCTGGGTGTGGTCATAGTGACGATAAACTACCGCCTCGGGCCATTGGGTTTCTTCGCGCATCCGCAGCTTTCGGCAGAGTCAGAGCACGGCGTGTCGGGTAACTACGGGGTGCTTGACCAGATCGCCGCACTGGAGTGGGTGCAGCAGAATATCGCGGCGTTCGGCGGGGACCCCGATTGTGTGACCATCTTTGGGGAGTCTGCGGGATCGGTAAGCGTCTGCCTCCTGATGGTGAGCCCGCTTGCCAAGGGTCTGTTCCATCGTGCCATCGCTGAAAGCGGCGCGGCGCAGTTCATGAAAAGGCGGCTGCGAGGAGATAATCCGCGCCAGGAATCGGCGGAGGCAATGGGCCTGCGACTGGCGCAGGAGCTGGGGTGCGACGGCGCTGACGCCATTGCGAAGCTGCGCAACAAATCACCCCGGGAGCTACTGGATACAATCAAGCCCCAAATACTGTCCGCACTAGCTGGCAACAAGCTCTATCCCATGATTGACGGCTATGTATTGCCCGATGCGCCAGGTAAGCTATTCGCAGAAGGCAAGCAGCATAATGTGCCGCTGATCATGGGGAGCAATGCGGCAGACGGCAATATCTTCGCGATGGGTATGCCAGTGAAAACCGCCGCTGCCTACAAGATGTATGTGCGGAAGCTATTCCGGCGCTACGCAGACCGGATGCTGAAGCTCTTCCCCGTGGAGTCGGATGATGATGTGAAGGCGGCGTATGAGCGGCTACTCACTGTGGTGGCGTTCGCCTGTCCAACGCGCGAGACATTGCGGCAGATGAGTAATGTCGAGGCGAACGGCTATCAGTACGAGTTCACGCGTGTGCCGCCGCTGCTCGCAAGACAGGGGATGGGAGCGATTCACGGCCTCGAGGTGCACTACGTGTTCGACAATGAAGCCCCCCGGCTCTCAACCCCGGAGGATGAGGAGCTCTCGCGAGTAATCAGCGCGGCCTGGGTGCGCTTTGCGGCAACCGGAGATCCGTCCGGCGATGGGCTGCAGTGGCCGCCCTATGAGCAGGAGAGCGCCCAGTATGTCGAGTTCGGGGATGAAGTGAAGGTGCGTAGCGAGTTGTATCGCGAGGAGTGTGACCTGCTGCGAGAGATCGGGCTCCCGATCGTGAAGTAGTAACTGTGAGGCAGGGCATTGGGAGCCGAAGCGGTGAGTTGCACCAAGAGGCTTTGCCTGCTATCATGACCTTGCTGCAAGGAGTAATCAAGGAGAAATCAGCAACCCATGTGGGACTATAACGATACGGTGAAAGATCATTTCCTCAATCCCCGCAACGTCGGCGAGATCGAGAATCCCGACGGCGTCGGCGAGATCGGCAACCTGCGCTGCGGCGATGCGCTCAAACTCTACATCAAGGTGGACAAATCCGACGGCGAGGAGCGCATCTCAGATATCAAATTCCAGACCTTCGGCTGTGCCAGTGCGATAGCTGCCGCCTCGGCGCTGACCGAGATCGCCAAGGGCATGACCGTGGAGGAAGCAGTCCAAACCACCAACCAGGATATTGTCGAGTACCTCGGCGGACTGCCCGCGGCTAAGATACACTGCTCGGTGATGGGCGCTGAGGCGCTGCACGCGGCCATCGCTGACTACCGGGGCGAAGAGCCCCAAGCGCCCAGCGCGGACGAGAAGATCATCTGCGAATGTTTCGAGATCACCGAAAAGCAGATCCGCGACGCGGTGTTCTGCAACAATCTCACGACCGCCGAGCAGGTGACCAACTACACCAAGGCCGGCGGTGCATGTGGTACTTGCATACCCGAGATCGAGCGGATTATCGGCGAGGTGCTGACCGAAAAAGCCGCCATCAGGTCTGACAGTGTGCCCGAAAACGAGAGAGATGCGAAGATAAGGCAGGTACTGGAGGAAGAGATCGCCCCCGAGTTGGGCGTGCATGGCGGCGGACTGCAGCTTGTGGCTATTGAAGGCGACAAAGTCATCGTGGTGATGCAGGGCGCGTGCGCGATGTGCAGCAATCTGCAGACCACGGTGAACGATTTCGTCGAGAAGAAGCTGCGCGAAAAAGTGGATGAGAACATCGTGGTGGAGGTCGGCGGATGAGGGACCGGATCGTCTATCTGGACAACAACGCCACCACCGCCGTCGCACCCGAAGTGTTCGAGGAGATGCAGCCGTACTTTTCGCAGCTCTACGGCAATCCCTCCAGCCTCCACAGCTTCGGCGGCAATATTGCCCACAAGCTAGATGAGGCCCGCCAGCGACTCGCCGAGCTCCTCGGCGCCGATGAGGACGAGATAATCTTCACAAGCTGTGGCACCGAGAGCGACGCCACAGCAATCCACTCGGCCCTGACCACCTTCCCTGACAAGCGCCATGTCGTCACCAGCACGGTCGAGCACCCGGCGGTGCTGGGGCTGTGCGAACACCTGGAAGACGCAGGCTACCAGGTCACCTACCTGAGCATAGACGAGCAAGGGCGGCTTGACCTGGGCGAGCTGGCCGAGGCAATCAGCGCGCCATCGTCTCGCTAATGCACGCCAACAACGAATCCGGCGTCGTGTTCCCGCTGGACGACATCGCTCAGATCGTCAAAGAGCGCGGCTGCCTGCTGCACACTGATGCGGTGCAATCGGTGGGCAAGCTGCCGCTCGATATGGCAGACACGCCCGTTGATTTCCTGTCGCTTTCGGGCCACAAGCTGCACGCGCCGAAGGGTGTGGGCGCGCTGTTTGTGCGCCGGGGCACTGCTTATGCTCCGCTGCTTCTCGGCGGCCATCAGGAAGACAACAAGCGCGCCGGTACGGAGAATGTGGCTTCGATAGTCGGCCTGGGCAAGGCGGCGGAACTGGCAGGACAGAACATGGAAGAGGAGCAAACTCGCGTGAGGGCGCTGCGCGACCGGCTGCAGGAGGAATTGCTTGCCCGCTGCCCGGACACGCTAGTCAATGGTGCAGACGCCCCGCGACTGCCCAACACGCTGAATATTTCCTTCGGCTACATCGAGGGCGAAAGCATCACGTTGATGTTAGACGAACTGGGCATTTGCGTTTCGACGGGGTCGGCATGTTCTTCGGGGTCGCTGGAGGTCTCGCACGTAATCCAGCGCATGAAGGTCCCGGAGATGTTCGCCCACGGCTCGATTCGCATGAGCCTG